>JAVBSK010000176.1:0-5121 GCA_031556755.1 Bacteroidales bacterium
GTCATCCAGGCTCCCGGACGTTTTCCCGCACGGGGATGAAAATCCGTATAGAGTACGGCTAAAAACCCACCGTTTTTATCAAAAACTTCAAATGCTTCAACTTCAGGATTATAAACCGGTATTTTTGTATTTTTCCTGAAAGTTATCCCGTATAAATCCGTAGCTAAACCGAAAACGCCTCTTTTCACATTTTCCAACTCAAAATAGGGGCGAACCATTTCTTCGTTCAAGTTGAATTTAGCGTCTTTCAATTTTTCAGAATAATAAGACCAGTCATACGGCATGATGATAATATTTTTCTTTTCCATTCCCAGCGCAAAGCCTTGCACTTCCCGGTATTCCTGTAACGCGGTCGGCTTATAAGCATTTAATAATTCGTTCAACAACTGATAAACACCGTCGCTGTTTTTGGCCATCCGTTTACGCAAGACCTGGTCTGCATAAGTCTTATAACCCAGGAGATTAGCTATTTCAAGGCGGGTGTTGACAATTTCATTGATCAAACCAGTGTTATCAAATTCACCAGACATACAGCGGGTTGAATAAGCCAGGAAAAGTTCTTCCCTCAGGTTACGGTCACTTGAATATTTCAGGAAGGGGCCATAACTCGGCGCTGTCAGGTCAACAACATATCCTGTTTTTCCTTTTTGTTTGGCTTTGGCGGCAGCCGCTTCGCGAACGCTTGCGGGAAGTCCTTCCAATTGTTCTTCTGTCAGAACTTTCTCATAAGCATTGGTCGCTTTCAGTACATTCTGACCGAATTTCAAGGTCAGCATACTCAATTTGGAGGATAATTCCCGGTACTTTGCCTTATCGTTATCCGATAAATTAGCTCCGCTGTTGACAAAACTCTCGTAAGTATTCTCTAGCAAACGCATTTGCTCCGTATTCAATCCCAGATTATTCTTCTGGTTATAAACGGTTTTCACCCTCTCAAAGAGCTTGGCATTCAACTTGATATTATTTCCATGTTCCGTCAGTTTGGGTTGTATGCGCTGAGAAATAGACATCATTTCATCATTACTTTCCGCACTCAGCAGGTTAAAAAATACGCTACTTACCTTATCCAACAATTTTCCGGAACGTTCAATCGCTTCTATGGTATTCTGAAAAGTCGGAACTGCTTTATTCTCTGTAATTTTATCGATCTCCGCAGTATGTTCCTTGATCGCTTTTTCAAAAGCCGGCTCATAATGTCCGGTTTGGATTTTGTCGAAAGGAGGAGTTTGATACGGGGTTTTATACGTCTGAAAAAACGGATTGGCAGCTTGTGTCATATTACAAATGATAACTGTTAAAATGAATAAGATACTTTTTTTCATATTGCTTATTGCTTTATAAATATTTTTCAATTAGTTCCCGGGTTTCCTGTATATGGGCTTTAGAGGATGCTCCAAAGAGTACCGATTCTATTTTAGGAAAATTTCCAAGATATTCAATCGCTTCCTTCGGTCTTAATGCTCCTGCTGCCAATACTTGCATAGCAATAGGTCTGAATTCTTTTTCTTCCAGGTACTTCTCATAAATACCCTTTCCTCCGGACATTCGAAACCCTATTTTATTAATTGAAGAGCATATGATCGGATTTTTCACGCCAACGCTGTCCAAAGCATCCAACATCATAGGCATATTCATTGTGATATATCCAGGTTCTGCATTGTATTTCTTCCTGATATAAGCATCATATTCAGCAAAAATCTCATACATTTTCAAGCCGAGAAGCATATCTGTTATAACATTCTGAATAAAAATAACCGGAGTATTCACTCCTTTGAACATTTTCATTTCAGCATCAACTAAAATTTCCATCAATTTTCCGAAATCTTTACTCAAAAAGGCTAAACCGCCTTTTGCAAAAGTTCCGAATATATTTCCCGGGACATATTGCTGAATAGTTCCCATTATCCCAAGTTCCGTTACTGCATTGGCATATTTATGTGCATAAGGCATCCCCGGCAAGATTTTAAAATCTTTATATTTGTCCGGATTTTGCCTGACATGTTCGCAAATATTTGCAATCCGATCATGCGTGGTACACATAAACGAATGAATCCCCGATTCGATAGCTGCATCCAAAACTTTAATGATTGAAGAATCATCCTTGAAACGAATGGCTTGTTGTCTTGATTTCTCGTCTGATAAATGATTTACTGCAAAAAATTGATTATCTCCAAAAAGCACCTTATCTAATTTCATATCATTTCCCATTAAAGTTTTGAATAATCATGTTAACCACTTTATCCGTATAAAGCCCTTGTTCGAAAGTATTGATTTCCGTATGACCCTTTTTATTTATACAATCGATAAAATAATCTATTTGAGCGCTATATTCTTCTCCTCTCAGGTAAAAATCAACAGGAATGGCAAAATCAGTAATATATTTTATAGTCCAACCTTTATCATAGCCTAAAGCCGGATTTGCTTCTTTTAAATATACTTTCAGTTCCGTCGCATCACAAATAATTTTACCTTTCTCGCCTTGTAAGGTAAGAGAAGTTGACATTTTCCGGTAAGTTTCATCACTCCAATTTACAAGCAACGTACCTGTTAATCCGTTCTTAAGTTCAAGCAGAGTGTATACGGCATCTTCTACATCCGCGGAATAAAATTTCTTCAGTAACGTTCCTCTAACGGCAGTCGGTCTTCCGATAATTTCCTGAATCAGATTCAGAACATGTGAGGCATAGTCATACAGACACCCTCCCCCTTCTTCAGGTTTGGAACGCCAGGTTCCTCCTTTTGTTTTTACAACTACCGGTCCATAGGCCTCTCCTGAAAAATGGAATAACTGACCCAGAATCTGCTGTTGCAAAAGTCTTTTCAGTTCCCTGAACGTACCGATAAAATGGTTATGGTATCCGACCTGATTGACTAAACCTTTTTCATTAGCAATCCTGACCAAATCTTCTCCTTCTTCCGACTTGAGTACAAAAGGCTTTTCACAAAATACATGGATGCCTTTTTCCAAAGCCATTTTCGCCACCGGATAATGGAATTTTGTAGGAATAGCCACCACTACAAAATCCAATTCTTCTTCATTTAATAATTTATTGTAATCCGTATATATTTTTACTTTGGTATATTTCTTAAAGGCATCCAGAACCAAAGATGAAGTATCGCATACGGCTACCATTTCTACATTCGGATGCGCCCCTACAATAGACGCATGGGACATTCCCATCTTCCCTAAACCTATAATTGCTCCTTTTAGCATATATATTTACTTTAATATTATTTCTTTATATTGTAATGCAATTTTTTCCCAAATATAATATTTTTCAGCTATAATCTTCAAACTACTTCCCATTTCTTTTAAATTCAGTTGGTCTTTGCGATTGACTATTGAAGCCAATTCATCTGGATCAGAAAAATATATCGCTTTATTTTTTGTAGTATATTCATTATAACCCGAAGCAAATGCTACAACCGGCAAACCCAGATACATAGCTTCGCATAATGAGGGATTAGTCCCTCCTGCAGAATGTCCATGAATATACAAAGTACAATTACTCCGTAAAACATCCAAAATACTTCTATCATAAATGGCATCTAACAAAATTACGTTCTTCTTATTTTGAAATTTTTCTTTTGTTTTCATACCATATTCCGAACCATTCCAATTGCCCACAATCACAATAGGTATAGACATAGCTCTCTCAAATGCATTCAAAATCATATCAATATTATTGTCACTTTGAATACGAGTAACGATAAAAGCATATTTTTCAGACAAAAAAGGATATTTTTCGATAAAATCTTTTGTTACAGGTAAGTGTTGGGCTTGATCTCCTCCATAAGCAATCAAGTGGGAATCAATGCCATATGTCTCTTTTATATAGTTTTGAATCCCGGCATTATCCGAGACAACAATTGAGCTATAGTTAATAAGATTCTTTTCTGCAAATTTTATCGCTTTCTGAGCATTAGGCGACCATTTGTTTCTTTTCCAATCCAGGCCTCCGAAGTTAAGGATAATTTTTGATTTGAATTTTCTTAAAAAAGGGATAACAAAACCACCACCAAAGCCTAAGAATAAAACTTTATCACTACTCAAACAAGCATGAATGAAAGCCAGACTATCATATATAATCCCCATAGCTCCGTGAGAACTTACCGGAATGTATTTTAATTTAGCATTATTCCATGATGATTGACGTGTTTTCAAATCTTTAGAAGAACAGTAAACCGTAATATCAATATCATCAGACAAATATTTGACTAAGTATTCAGCAAGGGTTTCAAACCCTCCATAGTTATTGGGAATCCCTTGAATGCCGACAATGGAAAGTTTCATTTTTTTCATAATTTCCCTGTCATTTTTCCAATTCGACTATAGCCTTTTGATAAATACCCATTAGTTTGCTATAATAAGACGAAGTATCAGAATATGGCTTCGAATATTTTTTTGCAGAACAACACATCTCTGAATACATTTCTTCTGATAAGTCTTTTGTTTTATTAATAACAGCACATAAAGCATTTACATTACCAGATTCAAACAAGAAGCCATTTTTACCATCCTCAATCAACCCTGGAATTGCTCCTATTTTGGCACCGATAACCGGCGTTCCCAGGACTTGTGGCTCAATCACAGTCAATCCAAAAGTTTCATACCATTCAGAAGGCACAATGACAAAATAAGCATCTTGAATCAATTTTTTTAATTCTCCACCTGATTTAAAGCCAAGAAATTCAATTGTAGAAGATAAATATTCTTCTTTTTTTTTCAAGAGAGGGCCTGTTCCTGCTATCTTCAAATTAATATTTAATTGTTTAGCGACATCTAAGAGGGTTTCTAATCCTTTCTCACGAGAAAGACGGCCATAATATAGGTAATATTTTTCTGATACTGAATCCTCCCCTTGTACCCCAGACTCGATATTTACAAAATTAGGTAAAACATTTCCTTTTTTCTTTAGTATGCTATCGTAAGAAGAATGTTTTGAATAAGTAAACTCACTCACAAAAATGAACTGCTGTATATATTTCGTAACAGGAATAAAATACCTGCGAAAATACATATCAACAGTCAACATTGTACTTGAGAGAAGACTAGCATTATGACACTTATTCACAACACAATGAAAATAATTACCGGTTTTGCATCTTTCACAAACCTTG
>JAVBSK010000214.1:0-5096 GCA_031556755.1 Bacteroidales bacterium
TGATGTTCTGTTACTTTTTGCTGTAATGGGATTTGTGATGATTCCGCTTCGTAAACTTTCGCAAAAGACACTGCTGATTACTGGATTACTATTTTTGATTCAGCCGATCGAATTATTGGAGTGCTTCGGTATTAATTTTATACCTACACTACTCAATGATGCTTATTATCCGACGTTGAAAGTTGTGGTTGATTCGGGCAACTTCTGGGACATGATTGTCACCAATGTTACTATAGGTCAGCTGGCAAGCTTATTTTGGGCGGCTGATGCCGGGCGGTTGTTGCAAGCTCCCGGACTCTTTATTTTGGGTATGATACTTGCGCGAGGAAACTACTTTAGTCGTGGTGCAGGCTTTTGGGTGAAAACTTTAGTCGTAAGTTTCATCGCGAGCTTTGTACTTTATGTTGCCAAAGCCACAGCTGTCGATTCACCGCAAATTATCTTTACCATGTGGTACAATATCGCCTTTACCGGAATACTTGTATCTATATTTGTGATACTCTACCAAAGTGATGTATTCAAAAAAATGACAGATGGCTTACGCTTTTACGGACGAATGAGTTTAACCAACTATATCAGTCAATCGATTATTGGTAGCTTGATTTTCTTCCCTTACGCCTTGGGGTTGGCTTCAACACTTGGCATTGCCTGGAGTTTTGTGGCAGGACTTGTAGTGATGTTTGCTCAAATCCGGTTTTGCCGTTGGTGGCTTAACAACCATAAACAGGGTCCTTTAGAATCTATTTGGCATCGACTTACTTGGTTGAAATAGGATGTCACTACTTCCTCTTTCAAATGGAATATAAGTTGTATGAAGGAACGATGTATGATAGCCCGATTACAACAATGCTGCAATTTTGCGAATACGATTTAATTTTTCAATGAATTTATCGTTTCTTTTGGTTATAAGTATATTATAATATGCTTGCATTTTAAGAAGTGGTTCAGCAGATAAGTCCAATACCGCTTCTAAAAGCAATGCAAATTCTGTATTTACCGGACTGTTTCCCATTCAACACTTCATTTAATAATGTATATGGTACATCCATTGCAGAAGCTAGTTTTTTTGAGAGAATGACAGATAGTGTCATTTTGAGACATAGTGGTATATTTTTGTGACGTTTTCAAAAATGTGTCAAAAGAGGTTTGCAAAACTTGAACAGTAATGCTATAAATTTGCACAGATAATGTTTAATCCCATTTAATTTAATAGCATGATTCTTAGAAAAACGCGAGTTGTATTTTGCGCCTGTTGTTTGTTTTTTTTGTCAATTACCGGAGTTGCCCAGGAACTGAATACCGAGGTATTATACAGATTAATTTCTCCATCAGGATTGGCAATGGATGGTAGAGGTTCCGTAGGGAATGGCTCCAATGTATATCTCTCAAAAAACGATAAAAGTAATAAAAATCAACTTTGGAAAATTTCGCGTACTTCTAACGGATATTATCTGATTACCAATCCTTATTGCGATAAAAGTATAGATAAAGGAGGAGATGAAAACCCTTCCGGAAATCAGATGATGCAATGGGGTACATCTTTAAATAATTATAATCAACATTTCAAATTTATTATCGATGGAATGGGCAATTATTCCATCGTGCAAAGAAATACGGGAATGACTCTTGCCGTGTCGGGAGAAGAAACCGCAGGCGCCAAAGTCTGGCAGGTTCCGGGTTCTTCAATGACTTGGAAGTTAGTTGAAACCACTACTAAAGTTCCTAAAGAAAAAATTGTACGTGGAAAAACGGAGTGGGAAAACGAGTTGATTTTTGGCGTTAATAAATTGCCCGGACACGTTACTTATATTCCTTATACTTCTGTAGAAGCTTTAAAAGCCGATAAACGTTTTCATGCCCCATGGGAAGAGCCGACATCCGAATTATATCTATCGTTAAATGGAAACTGGAAATTTAACTGGGTGAAGCAACCTTCCGAGAGACCGGTTAATTTCTATAAAACAAGTTATGACGTATCTGACTGGAAAGAAATTCCTGTTCCTTCTAATTGGGAAATGTTAGGATACGGCACGCCTATTTATACCAATATCACTTATCCGTTCAAAAATAATCCTCCTTTAATACAGTCTCAAAAAGGATATACCAATGAAACGGAACCGAATCCTGTAGGATCTTATCGCCGCGAATTCTCTATTCCGGAAAACTGGTCAGGGAAAAATATTATTTTACATTTTGATGGCGTTTATAGCGGAATCTATGTTTGGATTAACGGACAAAAAGTCGGATATAGCGAAGGCGCCAGCAATGATGCCGAGTTTGATATTACTTCATACATAAAGCCCGGGAAAAACATGATTGCGGCGGAAGTGTATCGTTGGACAGATGCCAGTTATATAGAAGACCAGGATATGTTTCGTTTGAGCGGAATACACAGGGATGTGTATGTATGCGCAGTTCCAAAATTAAATATCCGCGACTATCACCTGAACGCTGTATTTGCCAATGACGATTATTCGAAAGCAACTTTCGAGATAAATGCTTTCATTCAGAATTTAGATAAAAAGGTATCGGAAAATGCTACAGTCGAAATTACATTGTTGGACCCGCAAGGAAAAGTGGTTGCTTCTTCTTCCCAAACTGTTGAAAAGTTGGGAAATAATCAGGAAAAATCATTGAAAATGCAAATGTTAATTACTAAACCCATGCTTTGGTCGGCAGAAGTTCCAACATTGTATGATGTGGTTATAGCGTTGAAAGATCAATCAGGAAAAGTGACGGAAGCTACATCTTCCAGGTTCGGGTTCCGAAATGTTGAAATAAAAAACAAACGGATATATATCAACAATCAACAGGTCTTTTTCAAAGGAGTAAACCGTCATGACATTCATCCTCAATACGGGAAAGCTGTTCCGGTTGAAACGATGATAAAGGATATCGTATTGATGAAAACCCATAACATCAATACCGTACGTACAAGTCACTATCCTAACAGCCCGAAAATGTATGCTCTGTATGATTATTATGGATTATATATTATGGATGAGGCAGATTTGGAATGTCACGGAAATCATTCTGTCGGGTACAAAGAGAGTTGGAAAGGCGCTTTTGTCGATAGGATAGAACGGGTGATTCAACGTGACAGGAATCATCCTTCGGTTATTTTCTGGTCGTTAGGAAATGAAAGCGGTAGCGGCGAAAACTTTGATGCCATGTATAAACGTGCAAAAGAAATGGATTCCCGTCCGGTTCATTATGAAAATAAAAATGATATCGCGGACATAGATTCTAAGATGTATCCTTCTGTTGACAATTTAGCATGGGCGGATCAACAGGATTCCGACAAACCTTATTTCTTATGCGAATACGCTCATGCGATGGGAAATGCAGTAGGAAACCTTCCCGAATATTGGGATTATATTGAAAATTATTCTCAACGTACCATTGGCGGTTGTATTTGGGACTGGGTTGATCAGGGACTTAATAAATTCGGAGAGCCGACCAACAGGTATTATTATGGAGGAGATTTCGGCGATAAACCGAATGATGGTGATTTCAGTTGTAACGGATTAACAACTCCGGATAGACGAGTGACGGCTAAGTTGCTGGAAGTTAAAAAAGTTTATCAATATATCAAAATAGATCCCGTGGCGTTGAACACAGGAAAAATCAAGTTGAAAAACAAATACAACTTCTTGAACCTGAAAAATTTTGACATACAATGGGAACTTATGAAAGACGGTGTTCGTTCGGGAGCAGGAACGTTAGAGTCTGTGGATTTGGCTCCGGGTCAGGAAACTATTCTTCAAATTCCATTTAACAAACAATTTGAAGGAGGAAAAGAATATTTCCTGAATGTATATGTTGCTTTGAAAGAAAATGCAAACTGGGCGAAAAAGGGACACGTGGTTGCATCTGAACAATTCGCTCTAAATAATCGTCCGGCTATTTCTTCTGTAAGGGCATCCGGATTGCAGGATATTAAAGTTGCGGAACAAGGAAATATATTGACTATTGAAGGAACCGAATTTAAAACATCTTTTGATATGGAGTCTGGAATTATGAATTCTTTACAATACAATGGTACTGAATTTATTCATAATGGTGATGGTATGAAATTCAATTGGTTCCGGGGCATCAGTAATGATAAATATACCGACCAAAAATATTATACTACAACATGTTCTAAACAAATATTTGATTATCAGGTAGACAAATCCAAGAAATCGGTTACGGTAATTTGCAATGCGAGCGCCGAAATAAGTAAAGAAAGAGCGATAATCATACCTTATTTAATTAAGTATATTATTTATTCGAATGGAACGATTGAAGTGGACGCTGATTTTAAGAAACCGGCAAACAGTTCGAATGTTCACAGGCTTGGATTACAGTGGGTGCTTCCGTCAGGATTTGAGAATGTGCAATGGTATGGTCGTGGTCCGCGTGAAAATTACTCAGACCGGAAAGCGGCTACATTTATCGGATTATATGATTCGACCGTAAAAGGAATGGAAGAAGAACACTATGTGAGAGCGCAAAGTATGGGCAACCATGAAGATACCAGATGGCTGACGCTTAAAAATGATGCCAATAAAGGAATTAAAATTACCTCAATAGACCATTTGTCTTTCACCGCAATGCATTTTACCGATTCGTCCGTTTGGAACGCTGCGCACGATTTCAAACTGGATGAAATCCGTAAACCGGAAATCTATCTGACGCTGGATTGCATACAGGAAGGTATTGGGAACGGCAGTTGCGGTCCTCGTCCATTGTTGCAATATATGACAAAAGAAAATGTTCCCTATCATTATTCATTTAAAATAGAGCCCGTGAAATAAGTTATTGCCGGCTTAGTATTTATTCATGACATAGTAGTCTTTATTCATGTCTGGAACTGAATTTAGTCGCTTGATAAGGATACACAACAAAATATATTACCGTACATTTGTTTTTGTATAGTTTGAACGATTGTTTAATAAACATTTGTCTATCTCAAGTGACAACACAAGCAGATAACAAATAAATTGTCTAATTAAAATAATGTTTATCATGAAAAATTTCTTCTTAAGTTGTCTTTGTCTTCTGATGGGATGGAATTTATCCGCCCAGGTTGCACAAACTTTTATCCCTGATCC
>JAVBSK010000121.1:0-7000 GCA_031556755.1 Bacteroidales bacterium
ATTAAAGGTTATATGAATACTCCTCAGGCGTCAAATAATCCTATATCTGCAAATGTAGGATTGACAGATCCGACGATTATTGCTTTGATTAATACCTACAATACCACTTTGTTGGAAAAAATCAAACTTACTGTAGGTATGAAGCCTGACTATCCTGCAGTTGTCGAATATGATAACCGTTTGAAAACGTTAAAAGATAATTTGTTAAAAGGTATTTCCATTGCAGAGTCGAGCCTCAATCTGACCCTTAAGGAATTAAAGGATCAGGAAAGTTTTTATTTGACAAAAATACGGGGATTATCTACTTTGGAAAGAGAAAACAGAGAGCTGTATCGTCAAAAAGATATCAAAGAGACCTTGTTTGTTTATCTGATGCAAAAAAGAGAAGAGACAGGTCTTTCATTGGCCTTGGCTACTCCGAATGCAAAAATAATCGATAGAGCGACAATTAATCCTATTCCGGTTAAACCCAAGAGTAATATAATTATGCTTGCAGCTTTTATATTGGGTTTATTGTTCCCTGTCTTGATCTTATATATAAAAGATTTATTTAATTATAAGGTGGCTGATAAATCCGAATTGACAAGCGTTATCAAAGCTCCTCTGTTGGGAGAAATACCTTCAGCTTCAACAATGGAACCGCTTCCTGTACGTGAATTAAAGTCCAGGATGGCTGAGAAATTTAGAATTGTAGCTGCTAATTTAGGATTCATATTGGGAAATCAAAAAGGAAAAACGATATTAATTACTTCTACAATTCCCGGGGAAGGGAAAAGTTTTTTTGCTCGTAATTTTGCCTTAAGTTTAGCTACGTCTGGAAATAAAGTTTTGCTGATTGATATGGATATTCGGAAATCAAAATTGAATGGTTTATTGAGTTTCAGTACGGATAAGGGACTAGCTCAATACCTGGCGGATTCTGAAATAAAAATAGATGATATCATTGCAAAACAAGGAGACTGGCATCAGAATTTACATATAATCCCAACTAAAATATTTCCTCCTAATCCTGCGGAATTATTGGCTTCCGAGCGTTTGGATGACTTGTTTAAAGAACTTAAAGGTAAATATGACTATATTGTGGTGGATACTCCTCCTGTAGCCTTGGTTGCGGATGTATTTAGAGTTAATCAATTCTCAGATGCTGCAATATATGTTGTAAGGGCAGACTATACACATAAGAATGCATTGAAAGATATAAATACGCTTTACATGGAGAAAAAGTTGTCAAATTTCTGTCTTGTTTTGAATGGTGTCTCTGATGCAAAAGGTTATGGCTATGGTTACGGTTATGGCTATGGTTATGGTTACGGAAATTCTAAATATTACCATGAGTCTGAGAGTTAGAAACTTTGTGTTTTAATCCAACATTTTGATAAAGATAGAGAGGATGTTTCATGGAAGTGAACATCCTCTTTTGCTATGTTAGATTTACTTTGACTTGATATGAAAATCTACATATACAGGAAGGTGATCACTGTATCCGCCTTCGTGCTTTCTTCCGTTATAGGTTTTTTTAGGTCGTTTTCCTCCGTTATTTCCATCCTTTGTCATCAAAAAATCGCGTTGAAATATTTCTGCTGATTCTGGTAACACATAAACGCGCTGGGATCTGTCAAATAAGTTTCCAGAAACAATAATCTGGTCTAATATATTCCATTCTTTCCGGTATTTGTATGTCCCTGTATTTTTTTGTTTCGTATACTTGTAAAAAAGATTATACAATGATTTGGGATCGGTGTTCTTGTCAAAAGGAAGAGCTTTCAATTTTTGTGCAATACTTTCATTGAAAGGTTCATCATTTAAGTCTCCCATAATGATTATATTGGCATTCTTTCTGACTTTCATCAGGCTGTCTGTCCTGAACTTTAGAATGGAAGCTACATGAATTCTTCCAGGTTCAGAACTTTTTTCTCCGCCGGCTCGTGAAGGGAAGTGACATATGAATATGTCCAGGGTGTCTTTAGAAAGAACCTGTCCTGTCACATGTAACAGATCTCGTGTTACTTTTTTGGGTTGTTTGGGGAATTTTATTTTATATGTCTTGTGATCCAGATATTTAAATTTGTCTCGCTGATACATGAGGGCGACATTGATTCCTCTGCGATCTGCACATTGAGTGATAATATATTGATAGTTTTGAGCTTTCAAAGGAGAATATTTAGTCAGATCGTTCATTGCTTTGCTGTTTTCTACTTCGCATAAACCGACTAAATCAGGACATCCCCATTCTCCTATAGAAGTAATGACTTTCGATATATTGTTCAGTTTATTTTGGTAACGGTTGTAAGTCCATGTTTTGCTTCCTTCTGGTGTGAACTCGGAATCGTCTTTTTGAGGATTGTCTTGAATATCGAAAAGATTTTCTACATTATAAAATACGACGCGAAATTTATCTGCTTGTCCCCAGGAATGGTCAGTAAATAATGTACAAGCAATAAGTATTAAAACTATTTTTTTCATTTGAAATCGTTTTGAGGAATCCATTCATAAGAACCCATGTCAGGCCCTTCATCGTTGAAACGATAGATGTCATTCATGTCAAAAGGAAGATGAGCCGAGATATCGCTTCCCGCTTTGTTTCGGGCGGGAGAGATTGAGTCTAATCGGAAATCATATACAAAATCGTCTCCTGCTATTGATTTTGTGAATTCAGGATCTTTGTTAAAGATACATTCGGTAGTTTTTCCTTTATCGAATTTGTCATTTGTTTTGATTAGAGAATATTGAAAATTATAATTAAAAGGGGTGTCCGGATTAACTATGGTATCCTTTGCTAAAAGAATATTTGAACCCGAAGAATTATTTCCATAGATGATTGTGTTGAAAAAGTCGGCCTGGATAAGGGGTAAAGGGATTGTGTTTTCTTTCTCTTTTTTGTAGTTTGTAATTACTGCTGTTTTTCCGCTTACTGTCATTCCGTTCCATCCGGGTAGATAGTTGGCCAATGTGCAATGAATAAAGCTGTATTTTCCTCCGGATAAAACAATTAAAGCTCCGGAGGCATTTGATAATTCGGAGTTTTCGATTTCTATATTGCAATTTTCCGCGGAAAGCAGATTACCATTGACATTCGTTAATATGGAGTTCTTTATTTTGGATTTGGAAATCCCGGGATCGGCAGGTTCGAAATTCATGGCATACATGCCATTTCTGATATGTACATACTCGAATTCGTTATTGTAACTTGAAGATGAGAAAAATATTCCTCCCCACTGTCCGGGAACGAGATCGTAGGGGATGTCAATCAAATAATCTGTCCGATATCCCCTGAAAACAACAGGCGCATCAAGCGTACCTTTTACCTTGATGTTCCCATATACCTTAATGAAAGACTTGGAATACATGTATAGTATAACTCCTTCGGGGATATTGAGTGTAGCATCTGGGGCAATAACTAAACTGTCGTAGATCAAATATGGCTTTTCGTTGGATAAGGTAGTCGATGTTTCAAAAATCTTTGATTTCAAAACAGTCACATGCTGATTGAACGCTTCCAGAATCACTTTTTGTTCCACATTGTTGGTCTTGAATAGAACTTCATCTGTGGCGAGAATAGGTTCTTTATTCATCCCTTCTTTTAAAGTAACCTCCACGAAGATATATAAACTGTCTTTTGCCCCGATCCTGATGTTTGAGAATTCTCTCCCCCGTTGTCCGTCAACATTGATTCGAAATCCGTTATTTCCTGATACGGAGACGGATGATATCAATAGTGGTTTACTGTGATGATTGTATACCATGAACTTTTTCGTGGCGGAACCTACAGTGGAAAGCAATGTGTCGAATGAAAGCGTGTCTGTTGAGAATGCCAGGACCTGGTTGGAGTCGGTGGAATAAGAATCATAATCATCTTTGCAAGCGAAGAAAGACACAAAGAATAAAAATGATAAAAAAAAGAGAATATGATTGTGACTTATTTTGTTCATGGAAAAAATCAAATAATCAGCACACAAAATATATGATAGAGAAATCAAGTTTACTGAAATATCGACAAAATCGAAGTTCAGTTTGATTGATATATTTTGTGTGCTATTATGAACGAATTTGTTTCTGATTTATTTTGAAGGAATATTTTTCAATAATTCACCCAAAAATTTCCACCATTTTTCAACGGTTGAGATTTGTACCCTTTCCTCGGGAGAATGTGCGCCTAATATGGTAGGTCCACAGGAAATCATATCTAAATTGGGATATTTTTCCAGAAATAAACCACATTCCAATCCGGCATGGATGGCCATGATTTCAGGAGCTTTTCCAAACAAATTAGTATAAACTCTTTCTGATACTTTTAATATTTCGGAATTCATGTTGGGTTTCCATCCAGGATATCCGTCTGTGGCGCTTACCGTTGCTTCGGCTAATCTGAATACGGATTTGACCATATTGGAAACATCTGTTTTCAATGAATTGGTGGAACTTCTCTGGCTTGTGGTAACAACGATTGTATTATTATCTTTCATTTTGACAGAGGCCAGATTTGTAGATGTTTCCACTAAGTTTTCTATTTCAAAACTCATCCCGATGACTCCATGTGGACAGGCATACAATGCATTTAATAGATTCTCAGTCGTTTTTTTGTCAATGCAAAATGAAGGCTTTTCCACAGAATCCAGTAGTATTTGTACCTGAGGATCTACCGTTCTCAATTCGGCTTCTATGTCAGCCAGCATAATATTGAGAGTCGTTCTTGCTTTTTCTTTTACATCATTGGGGATTCCGGCAATGGCGGAAGCTTCGCGGGCGATAGCATTGCTGAGATTTCCTCCTGAGATTTCCGCTAGAGACAGGGGGTAGGATTGCATCAACGTCCACAGGTAGCGGGTGAGAATCTTATTCGCATTTCCCAAACCTTTATCTATTTCACTTCCTGAATGTCCTCCATTCAATCCTTTAACCTGGACGTTAAACCAATAATATCCTTCTGTGGATTCTTCTTGTTGATAGTGAAATGTGGCTATCGTATTTTTCCCTCCGGCGCAGCCGACATAAAATTGTCCATCTTCTTCCGTGTCCAGATTGACGAGAATAGATCCTGAGAGAAGATTGTTTTTAAGTGCAAAAGCCCCGGTTAATCCGGTTTCTTCGTCTGTTGTGAAAAGACATTCCAATGCTCCGTGCTCCATGTCTCTGGATGCCAGAATAGCTAAAGCAGCAGCTACCCCGATCCCATCGTCTGCGCCTAATGTCGTGCCCCTGGCCTTTACCCAGTCGCCATCAATGTATGTCTTGATCGGTTCATTTTCAAAATCATGAACAGTGTCATTGTTTTTTTCACAAACCATATCCACATGAGATTGGAGAATTAAAGTCTGTAAGTGTTCTTTGCCTGGTGTCGCTTCTTTCTTAATGAGGACATTGTTAGCTTCGTCTGTGAGAGCTTCCAGATTTTGTGATTTCGCAAATTCGAGAAGGTATTGAACAATTTTTTCCTCTTTTTTGGATGGACGAGGAACTTTGGTGATGGAGTCGAAATAACCCCAAATTGGATTTGAACTTAAATTTTTTACTTCCATGTTGTATATGAATTAATTAATTGGTCATCCCAAATAGACGACTAAATTAATATATTAAACGAGAATATTCTAAATAATGTTGTTATTTTTTAGATAAATAAATATACATTTGCGGCCGGAAATAAATTTTTAGAGAATGATTGAAATTCTGTATTTGACAGTCATTATACTTTTAATATCGGTATTTTTACTTTGTATAGGTGTTTTCTTTTCCAAACGAAAAAGATTTCCGAGTACCCACGTAGATGCTAATCCGGCACTTAGAGAGAAAGGAATATTTTGCGTAAAAAAGCAAGATTTGGAAGATAGAAAGAAAAAGAATACCTTTGAAAGTTCTAAATAGGAAAACAAGATTACACTAAAATTATATAATTATTATTTTATGAAAAATGTGAATTACATCGCGATGGGAATTTTGGGAATTGCTGTTATAATCCTCTTTATACTCCATTTTAATACTCCTGCAAAGTCTGTTGAAACTAAAAATCAGGAATCAGTAATCCAATTGGATAACTCGGTTTTTACCAGACCTCCGGTCGCATATATAAATACGGATACTTTACTTTTGAATTATGAATATGCAAAAGATCTGAATGAAACGCTTATGCGTAAAGCTGAGAGCACAAGAGCGACTTTGAATCAAAAAGGCTCAAAGTTGAAAGCGGATATGACTGAATTTCAGAGAAAATACGAAAATAATGCTTTCCTTTCAGCCGAAAGGGCGCAACAAGAACAAGCCAGCTTGTTGAAAAGACAAGAGGAGCTTCAAATTGCCATGGAAAGAGCGCAACAAGAAATCACAGCCGAGCAATTGAAGTTAAACCAAGCTCTTACAGATACTATTACAAGGGCATTGAAAGAGTATAATGTTGATAAGAAATATCAGATAATTTACAACAATGTCGGAGGAAATAGTACCATTCTTATAGCAGATGATGTGTATAATATCACCTCGGAATTGATTGACTTCCTAAATAAAAAATATACCTCTAAAAAGTAAATTAATATTAAGGGCGCTAACATAATTGTTAGTTATGAAAAAGATAGAATATCTTGTAATTAGCCTTTTGAGCATTGCCATTGTTGTTCTTTTTGTGTTAAATTGTACAAAAAATGAGCAAGAGGCTTTGCCGGAGGAGCGTAGCTTGTCTGAAGAATATCAAAGGAATATCATTGTATATGTTGATTTGGATTCTTTATTGTTGAACTATGATTTCTTCAATGAGACGAATGGAAATTTAATTCAGGAATATGAACAGATAAAAAATGAGTTGACCCGTCAACACAATCAACTGGAAAGATATAAGTCAGATTTGGAAAAGAAAATACAAGGAAATATTTTCATTTCCCAGGAGATCGTTGCCAGGGAAAAGATAGAACTGATATTTCAACAGCAAAAAATCGAACAGTTGGCTAAGGAAGCCGAGGATGAGTTTAAAGAGAAACAAAATAACCTGAACAGAAGAATGGCGGATACAATCCTT
>JAVBSK010000287.1:0-7159 GCA_031556755.1 Bacteroidales bacterium
GAAAACAAATTAATAATACCTCTTTGGGAGGTGAGTTTATCAAGTATATTTACGTATGAAAAAAACGATTCTTAAAACATGCTGTTTCCTATTTCTTATTTGTTGGTCTTGTGGAAATGAAAAAGCTTCAAAAAGTACGGTTCTGGCAAAAGAAACGATAGAGATAAATCCGGATAAAGCTTCTTCCAGAGAAGTTTTATATACCCAAGTATTTAGCAAGATCCAATATCTACCCATTCATACGGATGATAATTTTATCATCGGAAGCATCGATAAATTGCTTGTTACGGATGATTACCTGTTTATTATGGATAGACGTATTTCTCATTCCGTATTTTGTATAGACAAAAAAGGGAGTAAAGTATTTAGCATAAAAAAACAGGGTAAAGGACCTGGAGAATATGTGGCAATGAAAGATATCGCTTATAAAGCTAACGAAAAAGAGCTAATTATTTACTGTAAAATGCGGAAAAAGCTTATTTATTACAATATGCAGGGTAATTTTCTCAGGGAAGAAAAAATGCCTTTTTCTTTAGACCGAGTTGAACCTATAAACGAAAAATTCGCTTTATACAGAGGATACAGTTTTGATAAAAAAGCAAAAAAGAAAGATGTGGCAAATCTTTTACTTGCTTCTCGGGAAAATAATAATGTTTATTCGGAAGATGCGTATTTCAAAGCTCCGATAACATTTTCGATCGTTTGGTCTTCTGAATGTCAGTTTTCATTATTAGGAGATACATTAGCTATAAAACCTGACCATAGTGATATTGTTTATCATATTACAGAAAAAAAGATAGAACCTGCCTATTTATTAGATTTTGGAAAATATGCGGTCGATGAAGGCTATTGGAAAAAAACAAAAGAAAAAGGTATCACTTCAGAAGCAGTTAGCGACTATTGTAATAATCGAAAATTATGTGAAAGTTTCAGATTTCTGGAAGGGAAAAGCTATATTTATTTTGTATACCGGCGAAATCAGAAGGCATACCATGCTTTGTATTCAAAAGAGACAAAACAACTGCTACAAATTGAAAATTTCAAAAACAACATGGATGGTATCACCGCTTTTCATCCCATCGCCATACATAGAGATAAATTATATTGCCTCTTGAACTCAGAAAATGTTTATAACCTAAAAAAAACGCATTTCCTGAATGGAATATTGCCTCAATCTATTATCGATTCGGTGCAAGAATTTGACAACCAGCTGATTGCTGTATTTTCACTTAAAAAATTTTGAACATGAAAAATACTTATTTCAAGGCATCATACCTTTGGTGTATAACTACATTATTGTTATTGTTATTAAACATGATTCTTCTTTATAAAGATAGTGAAAATAATATTTTATTGAAAAATATCACGGAAAAATACAATGAGATAGCCGTCAGGGAATTAAGAGAGTCTGAGATATTGAAAAAAAACATGCTGATACAATATGCTACCGGATCAACTCAACTACCTGACATTCAACTGGAAAATTTTCAAACTAAAAATAAAATAGCATTTTCTTCTCTATCCAAAGAAACGAAACCTTCTTTATTTTTTCGTTTTAAAGAATCCCATTGTGATCTGTGTGTACAAAAAATGTTCGAAACATTTAAGGAAATCTCCGATCATTTCCCTTGCAATCATATTACAGTCCTTTGCGGATATGATAATCTCCGGCAATTCCATGCATTCGCCGCATCAAGCGAAAATGCAAATTTCCACATTTATAATATTGAACGCTTACCTGTATTTATTGACGACATCGATAAGCCATATTTATTCACTTTATCTCCTGATATGAAAATGCATGATGTATTTATACCAATAAAAGAGATTCCGGATTATACGATTGATTACCTTGACTGTTTAAAGATGAAATATTGGAAACATGTTCATATACATGGTGAGCATTGTAGACATTAAAAACATATTTTTGACTTATGACTCGTTAATACTTCAATGATAAATGAAAGCGCTAATACTTTCCATCTCTTTGTTATTTTCCCTCTCTATTGGGGGACAAAATTCAGATAATGAACTGAATAAGTTTACGCCGTTTATTCAAGCATTGTACGGTTTTTACAATAACATTCCCCAGGAAAAAGTGTACCTGCATTTCGATAACGGAGGTTATTTTATCGGCGAAACCATCTGGTTTAAGGCATACGTTGTGACTGCTGAACAAATCCTGCCGACTGATTTAAGCCGGATATTGTATGTAGAATTACTCTCACCTCAGGGAGAAATTAAGGAAACCAAAAAACTGAAAATTGTGAACGGACAATGCCATGGAGAACTTTCCCTCAAAGCGAACATGCTTTCCGGATTTTATGAAATACGAGCATACACCCGTTATATGCTGAACTTTGATGAAGATTGCATCTTTTCCAGGGTGATACCCATTTACCGGAGGCCGGAAATTGATGGCTATTACGATACCAAAGACATGCAAGAACCTTCCGATGCTGTCAATTATCTCGAAAATCGCCGGAAAAAAATCAAAAAAACCGGTAAAGTGAATATTTCTTTTTTTCCGGAAGGAGGAAACCTCGTCAATGGATTGACTTCAAAGGTCGCATTTAAGGTAAGCGGAGAAACCGGCAATAACCTGGATGTTGAAGGCGCCGTTTGTGACGAATCGGGAAATGAATCGTTGGGATTCAGTTCCATTCACAATGGGATGGGTGCGTTTGAATTCACACCCTCTGTCAACAAACAACAGGTTAAGATATCCTTTCAAGGCAAAAAATATATGTTCGATCTTCCTGCAAGTTTGAACGCAGGATATGTCATGAATGTTTACAAACAAAATCAGGAATCGATTTTTATCCTATTACAAAAATCAGAAAATTTGACTTCCGACACACTCGGATTGGTCGTTACCTGCAGGGGTAAAACCTGTTTCTTCGAAGTCGTTGCCCCTTTCGAAGAAAACGTTTCAATGAGAATAGCCTGCGATAATTTACCTGAAGGAGTGAATTGCCTCACCTTGTTCGATTCTAAAGGAGAAATCCTTTCCGAAAGAATGTTTTTTGTACATAGACCACCTGAATGCAAGTTAAAAATAACCACCACACCCGGAAAACCTAAGCCTTTTGAAAAAATAAACCTCGGGTTCCAATTGACGGACAAAACCGGAAAACCGGAGGAAGCCTCCTTTTCACTTGCCGTGAGGGATGCCGCAACCGAAATAAACACTCCACTGCAAGATAATCTTTACACCAACCTGCTGCTCGGTTCAGAATTAAAGGGGTATGTGGAAAATCCAGATTACTATTTCGAATGCGATGACAGGCAACATGCTGCCGCACGGGATCTGCTGATGCTTGTACAGGGCTGGAGGAAATACGAATGGAAACAGACTGGCCGGATGGAAGAACCGGTAATCAAGCACCGGGTGGAAGAAAACATCATGATATTGGGAAAAATACTCTCTCAATCCGGAAGAAAGGAAAAAGAAGGAGTCAAAGTCACCTTAAAAATGTATGATAAAGAAGGTAACCAGAGTACCGGAAGTTGTATTACGAATAAAAACGGAGAATATGGCTTTATCTGTGATGATTTTGAAGGCCTCCGTTCCATTGTTCTGGTATCGGAAGAAAACGGAAAGCTTCTAGACTCCAGGATCACCATTGACCGGCATTTCGCTCCGGATCCACGAAATTATTCATTCCTGGATACCATGATCATCCGGAAAACACACAAATCCGATTATTCATTAAACGATAGCACAAAGATAAACTCCATATCACACCTGCAAAAGCTGTCCGAAGTGACTGTCTCCCAAAAAAGGCTAAGACCGGATATTGTATATGACGTGGAAAAGGATATCAACTATATGCTGGACATGGGGCAAGATTGTCCGTCCAATGTTCATGAATATATGCTATGGAAAGACCCTCGTTACGGCTATGATGAAACAACTCATAAATTTAGTTATCAGGGAACTCCGGGACTAGATTTTTTTTTCAAAAAACAGGGTATCTATACTAATCGTCGCGCAAATGAAGGTTATCATAAAGCTATGTTTAAAGATCAAATTGAAGAAACCCAACAAATTATTATTTCGACCAACGGAAAATTGAAACAGGAAATAAGAAAGGAACATTCTATTAAAGAAAATTACACATGTTTATGTAAAGTTTCCTATAAAACAAATCCTCGCTATCAAAAAGGAGGAATCCGGGATACAAATATAACCGGCTATTCCCAAGTAAAAGAATTTTACAATCCCGATTATGAGAAGAATCCGGTGGTTCCGGGTGATTTCGATTACAGAAGGACATTGTATTGGGACCCTGACGTAACAACCGATCGGGAGGGAAAAGCTTCCGTCAGTTTTTATAATAACAGTTCATGCAGGGAAATCATAATCGACGCGCAAGGAATAAATAAAAGGGGTATATTTGTGAATAATAAATAATAATCAGGGGAAATAAGGGCAGTCCCGGATGAAATATTGGAAACATGTTCATATACATGGTGAGCATTGTAGACATTAAAAACATATTTTTGACTTATGACTCGTTAATACTTCAATGATAAATGAAAGCGCTAATACTCTCCATCTCTTTGTTATTTTCCCTCTCTATTGGGGGACAAAATTCAGATAATGAACTGAATAAGTTTACGCCGTTTATTCAAGCATTGTACGGTTTTTACAATAACATTCTCCAGGAAAAAGTGTACCTGCATTTCGATAACACCAGCTATTATCAAGATAATAATATTTGGTTTAAGTGTTATGTCGTAACTTCGGGACAACATCAATTAAGTCCATGTAGTAAAACCTTGTATGTCGAACTGTTGAATCCGGGTGGCGAAATAATCGACAAGCGCATATTGAAAGTAGAGAACGGACAGTGTTATGGAGAATTTACATTAAATCGACTGCCTTTTTATTCGGGATTTTACGAAGTGCGCGCTTATACCAAATACATGATGAATTTTGGTGAAGATATTATTTTTTCCCGACTGTTGCCGGTTTTTGAAAAACCCAAAACAGAAGGTAATTTCGAGGAAAAAAAGCTGATGAAATATGGCAGATGGGGTATCGGTAAATATCCGGTAATAAGAAAACATCCTGTCAAGGGAGAGAAAGCGAACCTCCGCTTTTTCCCCGAAGGCGGAAACCTGGTTCAAGGCATCGCTTCGCGCGTCGCTTTTGAGGCTACGGACGAAATCGGTAATCCGATAGACGTTACAGGTATTGTGATGGATGCCGATAAGCAGAAATCCGCAGAGTTTACTTCCCTACATGAAGGAAAAGGTGTTTTTACTTATACACCCAAGGAAGATAAACGGAAAGGCAGGGTTGAAATCGAATATTCCAGAAAAAAATACCATTTCGATTTGCCCGAAAGCTTGCCGCAGGGAATCGTGATGGAAGTCGACAATCTTTCCTACTCCGACAGTATAAGCATTACTTTGCGAAGAAATACTAATACGCCCGTCCAACTGCTTTGCGTGGCGGTACTGTGTGGCGGAAAACTAAACCTGCAAAACTCGTTCTTCATTCGCACCGAAAACGAAGAAACCAAACTGCAAATCGATAAATTGGGACTGCCTTCGGGAATTGTCCAAGTCGTGCTGTTTAACAGTCTTGGGGAAATCCTCTGCGACCGGTTGATTTTCTCCAACCGGCATCATGTATTAAATACACAAGCGAAAACCAATAAACCGGTTTATTTCCCGCTCGAACGGGTTGAACTGGAAATGACGGTAACAGACAGGGATACGAATCCTGCCGGAGCCGTGTTCTCTTTGTCGGTAAGAGATGCCACAGATGAAGTGGAATATAAGCACACTATTTTAACCGACCTTTTGTTGATGTCGGAAATTAAAGGCTATGTGCGTAACCCGTCGTATTATTTTGAAAAAGACGATGAAATGCGGAAAGAGGCCCTCGATGTGTTGTTGATGGTGCAAGGCTGGCGGCGTTATCCGTGGCGAACACCGGAAGAAATAGCGGCTTTCGACTTGAAATATCTTCCCGAACAGGGAATAGAAACCAAAGGAAAAATTATTTCACTCGTTAGAGAAAAACCGCAACCGAATGTCTTTATTGAACTGTTTCTGTATGAATTGGAACAAAATGAATTGGAACAAAAAATAGGTTTGTTTGAAAATTGCATATCGGATAAAGACGGAAATTTCAGTCTTGATTTTGATTTGTCCGGCAAATGGGAAGTGGTATTTAATATCAGAGAAAAAGGAAAATCGAAAGACCATCGCGTACTCTTGGACAGAGTGTTTAGTCCCGCACCCAAACGCTACCAATACACAGACCTACAGCTACATATTGCCGACAAAGATATGGACAGCATGATTGAAGACGATGAAGAAACGGAAGATAATGCCGAAGATGCTGATTTCGATTTATTCTTACAGGCATATAATGATTCGTCAGCTAAGTTGGGTGTCAAGGATAAGAGCGTTCTTTTGCAGGAAGTAATTGTGAAAGCCAAAAAGAACAGCAAAGAACAACGAATCTTATATAATCGTTCAACATCGGTGACTCACTATGATGTTCCTGCGGAATTATATAAAATTAATGACAGTGGCAAATATATTGGTAACGATTTTTACGAATTGCTAGCTAATATGAATAAAAATTTTGACATCCTAGATGGGGCTTTGGTATACAAGAATAAGGTAGGTGATAATATGATTCCCAAGCCGCCGCTTTGTGTTGTCAATTATGGCGATAGAGGATACAGAAAAGTGCAAATGGAACTAAATACGATTAAATCTATTTATGTCAGTGAATCAATATCTGCAATGGCTATGTATGCACCCAACAATATCAAGAGTCCTACAGGAAGATACAGTTGTGTTATATTTATCGAAACCTATCGTAAAGGAGAAAAAATGCCTATTTCTAACACCAAAGGTATACAAAAAACGATGCTGGAAGGATATAGTAATTCAGCAAAAGAATTTTATAGTCCAGATTATTCGGTGCTGCCGCCGGCAACCGACTATCGTCGCACCTTATATTGGAACCCGATGGTGATGCCAAACGAAGAAGGGAAAGCCACAATTCAATTCTACAATAACAGTAACTGCAAGAATTTCAGTATCAGCGCCGAAGGAATAACGAATGACGGCAGGTTTCTCGTTTATAACAACAGTTCGTTCAAAACACAAATAATTGATTGATTAA
>JAVBSK010000251.1:0-5943 GCA_031556755.1 Bacteroidales bacterium
GGATGGTGATCTATGCTGTCGGAATAGGAGTATTGACTTCAGTTATCCGTCTTTTTGGCGCTTATCCGGAAGGTGTTTCATTTGCTATTTTAATAATGAACGCCTTTACTCCGCTTATTAATATGTATGTGAAACCTAAAAAATTCGGAACTGCAAAAAAATGAAAAAATTAAAATCATCATTATTAAATATGTTGCTTTCACTTACCCTGATATGTGTCGCTGCGGGAGGTGTTTTGGCGGGCGTGAATGCGCTGACGAAAGCTCCTGTTGAGGCGTCCAAAAAAGCTAAGCTGGAGAATGCCATCAGAAATGTTGTACCTGCATTTGATAATTCTCCGGCGGAAGAGGTTTATTACGGAAAGGTGTCGGAGACAGATTCCTTAAAAATATATCCTGCCAAAAAAGATGGAAAGCTTGTTGGCTTTGCTGTGGAAAGCAATACGATGAAAGGATTTGGAGGAGAAATCAAAGTAATCGTCGGATTGGATCCTGAAGGGAAGGTGTTTAATTATGCTGTTCTGCAACATGCCGAAACTCCCGGATTAGGAGATAAGATGGATACTTGGTTCAAAACAAACAAGAATAAACAAAATATCATCGGCAAAAAATTGAATAAGGAAGGATTGAAAGTTACGAAAGATGGAGGAGATGTTGATGCGATTACAGCGGCTACAATCTCTTCCCGGGCGTTTTTAGATGCAGTGAACAGGGCTTATGCCGCTTGTTCCGGATTGAGTCCATTGGAGACTCCGGATGCTATGGCAGGAGCTACTGCTTTACAGTCGAACGAAGCGGATGCCACGACGGGTGCGACTACTCAACAAACGGAAGAAACAGATACAACTACCCGAGAATCCAAAGAAACGGATGCAACTACATCAGCCTCCAATTAAATCTTTAAATCATTTGTGTATGAACAATAACATAAAAACGTTAACGAACGGTATCCTGAAAGAAAATCCGGTTTTCGTATTGTTACTGGGAATGTGCCCTACTTTAGGAACGACATCTTCCGCTCCGAACGGTCTGGCGATGGGATTGGCGACGACATTCGTTTTGATTTGTTCCAATATGGTCATATCCTCTCTTAAAAACCAGATTCCGGATCAGGTGCGTATTCCGGCTTTTATCGTAGTCATCGCCGCTTTTGTTACTGTTGTGGAAATGTTGATGCGGGCTTATCTTCCGTCGTTGTATGACAGTCTCGGATTATTCATTCCATTGATTGTCGTGAATTGTATTGTTTTAGGTCGTTCGGAGGCTTTCGCTGCTAAAAATAAGCTGTTTCCTTCCATCCTGGACGGGCTGGGCGCCGGATTGGGATTCACCCTGGCTTTGACTTTGTTGGGAGCTTGCCGGGAGTTTTTAGGTACCGGTAAACTATTCGATCAGGTTGTATATCCGGAACGTTTTGCTTCCTTGATTTTTGTCCTGGCTCCGGGAGCATTTATAGCATTGGGATATTTAATCGCAGTGATTAACAGACTCAGGAAAATTTGATAATATACCAATTTTCAACTTTCAATTTTCAATTAATCATTATGGAATATATATTTATTTTTATAGCGGCGGTCTTTGTTAACAATATAGTTTTGTCTCAATTTTTGGGAATTTGTCCGTTTTTAGGCGTTTCCAAAAAAGTGGATACTGCTATCGGGATGTCGTCGGCCGTGGCCTTCGTCATGACTATTGCTACTTTATTTACTTATATTGTTCAGGAATATGTGCTGGAACCAATTGGTTTAGAGTATCTGCAAACCATTTGTTTTATTCTGGTTATTGCTGCTTTGGTGCAAATGGTGGAAATCATATTGAAAAAAATATCTCCGGCGCTTTATCAGGCTTTGGGTGTTTTTCTTCCGCTGATTACTACAAACTGTACGATTCTCGGTGTTGCTATCATTGTCATACAGAAAGATTACGATTTAATTACTTCCATCGTTTATGCCGTTTCTACTGCAGTCGGATTTGGTCTGGCCTTGATTGTTTTTTCCGGAATCAGAGAGCAACTTTCCCTGACAAAAATACCGGATGGAATGAAAGGAACTCCTATCTCTTTGATTACAGCCGGATTATTGGCTATGGCTTTTATGGGATTCAGTGGAATTGTATAGGATGATTGAATTCGTTTAATCAACTTTTTTAAATACAGGATTGTAGTTTATTCGAAATTTCCCAAATCATGATTCCCGCAGCTACGGAGACATTGAGTGAATGTTTGGTGCCGAATTGAGGTATTTCAATACATCCGTCACAGATATCGATTACTTCCTGTTGTACGCCTTTTACTTCATTGCCTAATACAATAGCATATTTTTTATTTTTATCAACAGTTAATCCGGCGGGAGTAATACTTCCTTCGGCTTGTTCTACAGCCATCACCTGATAACCTTCCGATTTCAATTGTTTGACCGCATCCACCGTATGTTCGGAATAGAGCCAGTTCACCGTAAGTTCTGCGCCTAATGCTGTTTTGTGAATTTCCGCATGGGGAGGACATGCTGTGATTCCGCATAAATAAATTTTTTCCACCAGGAATGCATCAGATGTTCTGAATATCGACCCTACATTGTGTAAACTTCTCACGTTATCTAAAACAACCGCAAGAGGTGTTTTAGCAGCTTCTTTGAAATCGTCTTGGGTCAGCCGGTTCAGTTCGGTTATTTTTAGTTTTCTCATGCTTTCAGTTTCAATGCCATTGCATAAAGTTTAATCTGTTTCAGCATGGCTACCAATCCATTGGAACGGGTGGGAGAGAGATGTTCTTTCAATCCGATTTTCTCAATGAAATAGAGATCGGCATTCAGGATTTCATCCGGCGTGTGATTGGACAGTACTTTAATCAACAGAGATACTAATCCCTTCACGATAACGGCATCGCTTTCCCCCTGTAACAATACTTTTCCATCTTCAAAATCCGCCTGTAGCCAGACACGGCTTTGACATCCTTCGATCAGGTTGTTGTTGATTTTATATTTTGTATCCAATGGAGACAATTCGTTTCCCAGATCTATTAATAAAGCATATTTATCCATCCAGTCCTCAAAAGCCGAGAATTCGTCAATTATTTCGTCTTGTATTTCGTTGATAGATTTCATGATCTTTTTCTAGTTGACAAGTTGATTTAATCTTTAGTTTTTCTCCCGGTATATCACGGACAGGACAGTTTCTCCTACAGCCTGGAGAGTAGTCTTACTTATATTTTTCATATTATCTTCCATTGTATGCCAATAAGAACCGAATCCGTTTTCGTTTTTCGGATCATAATGAATGATGTCGATACATGGGATATTTCTATTTTTGATGATTTGTACGTGGTCGTCCTCGATACCTCCTATTTCTGCGTTGATGAAATATTGGGAATGTCCTAATACATGGGCGGTTTCCCAAACTTTCTGTACGATGTTCGAAGCATATTTCATGGAAAAATACTCTTTGTGAAAAGTGGCATCGGGAGCGCCCACCATGTCTAACAGGATACCGAAACGAGCCGTATAATTTTTCACATGCGGATTTTTTGACCAGTATTCGGAGCCAAGGCAATATCCGGATTCTTTCTGGTGGTTTTCGTCAAAACTGGGGGCTCCCCAGTCTTCCGCGTCGAAGAAAATAATATCTATCCCAATTGCGGGTTGTTTGATTTGGATTTGCCGGGCTATTTCCAGTAAAACAGCACAACTTCCAGCTCCGTCATTGGCTCCATCTATAGGCTTACGATGATTTTCTGTATTGGAGTCATGATCTGCAAAAGGTCTCGTGTCCCAGTGTGCACACAACAGGATACGACTTTTATTTTCCGGTTGAAAACTTCCTATGATGTTTTTGATATCGATGGCTTTACCATTGTACAAATAAACTTTAGCTTCCTGCTCAACTACCTGGGCGTCGAAACGTTTCAGTTCTCCGGATAAATAATTTCCACAGGATTGATGAGCGAGCGTCCCCGGTACGCGAGGTCCGAAATCAACTTGATTTTGAGTATATCGATAGGCGCTGTCTGCATTGAACTCAGGAATGTCCAATGATATTTTTTGTTCTTCAGTGCTAGCCTGTTTATGTCCGGCTTTTTCTCCCGAGCAAGAGCAAAAGGAAAGAATAATTACAGAAAATAGAGATATTTTGTAGCCCATAATGAAAAAATAAAGAACAAAGGTAATAAATTCTTTCAATATAGTTTTTGTTGTTTTTCATGGAAGATGATATAAAAAACACTGTCTCAAAAATCTAATTCGCCCACGGAATATCTGGAATGTATGAAAATCACAGCTTTTATTTGTTTTGTAAATGCAGGTATCCCAATAAATAATGAATGAAAACCTGATTCGTTCTGTTTATTCCGTGTGCTATTGAGTCGCTTTTGAGACAGTGTTAATGCAGAGTTATTCGCCGTATTAATCGATTTGAATCTCAACGCGTCTGTTTTGGGCTCTACCTTGCGCCGTGTTGTTGGGTGCAATAGGATTTTCCGGTCCATACCCATCGGATGAAATCCGGTCTCCCGAAACATCTTTACTCATAAGGAAAAGTTTGACGGCATTGGCTCTGTCTTTAGAAAGTTGAATATTTTTTTCTAAACTTCCGCTACTGTCGGTATAACCTTTCAGGGTCAGTTTCCAAGACGGATTCGTATTCATCAATTCGGCTAGTTTTTCTAAAGCCTTGAATGATTTGGATTTGATAGTAGAAGAACCTGTTTCAAATTCCAATGCATTGAAAACGTCTTTAGATATTGTTTCCTGAGCTTTTTTGATGGCAGCAATTTCTTCCGCTGTTTTTTTATCCATGGAAGAATAATTACTCAGTTTGTTTTCCAGATCCTTAATGGCGGCGGATTGGTTTCTCAGTTCAGCTTCAACTCCTCTGGTAATAACCGTTTGTTCCAATGTTTTAGCTGCCAGAATACGGATTTCTTCTTGCTGCGCAATGATCAATGGAGCATATTTATCCTCCATCCGGACGTTTTGAAATGATGTATAACTGATGTTTCTTACGTGTCTTTTCTCTCCACCGAACTTAAACCTGAATCCGATATTTGCGATTAGAAAACCATTACCTTGTGCTGAACTATTGGTTACATCCATTTTCATATTGGCATCGTTGTGCCAGCGATATTCTCCTCCCAGACTCATAGCGAAGAGATCGCTGAAATTATATTCCATAGATAAACCGGCAGGGAGTACGAGACACTTTGAATTACCTTTTTTGCCGGAGTTGGTGTTGTCATAATCCAGGAACCCGACGCCTCCCCCTGCATTGGCGTAGATGTTCAGTTTTTGGCAACTGCGATATTGGGCGAGCAGGTTGGATAAATTGACAGATGCGTAAGCCGTGATTTCATTGGCCGTTGCAGTTACTTTCCCAAGAGTGCCGTAATCCTGCCCATAAGGCATGTAGGTGTAATTCAATCCCAATCCCCAAAGCGGATTAAAAGTATATTCCAAATCAGCGCCTGCCAAATAATTTATTCTTTCTTTTTTACCCACAGAAATTCCATAATCTCTCATGAAAGAAGCTCCGCCTTTCAGATTAATTGAAAAATGAGAAAAGTCCTCATCCTGAATTTGTGCACTTGAGTTGAATACAAAACAAGCTACTAACAATAAAATGAACAATTTTTTCATGTCAAAAATAATTTTAATGAATTGTATATAATAAAAGAAGCTATTGAAATTAATAATTTGCTAATTTGTAACTGCTTGAAATACATAAAAAAACAGGACGTGTAGTTGATTCAACTTACCATTCCTGATTTTTACTTTCTAATAGAATTATTTATTGGCACGTTATTTAAATCTTAACTTCCAATTAACTTACAATATTTATAACAACAATATCTGTTTTTAGTTTTACCTGATTGGAAGAAATTTTATTCAACATGACCGGCTGAAAATGGGAGTGGGTATGAATTCTTAGGATATTAATTCAAATGTTAACCGTTTTT
>JAVBSK010000089.1:0-7665 GCA_031556755.1 Bacteroidales bacterium
GAACACGAATGGGGCGTCGCGCTTGATAGTACATCCCACTTGTGTGTCGATATTTATGATAACGCGATGTTCGTTATCGCCATCAACGATTATCTCGAAATGTCGAAAAACGCGGATAAAACTTACTGGAAAGCTTGCGCCGATAAAATAAAGAAAAATGTAAGAACCCATTTATGGGATAAAGAAAGGCAAAAATACATTCCTCATCTTTACCTGAACGGTTCTCCTTTTCCTGCCGGTTTTGATGAAAATATGATTTATTATCATGGAGGAACTGCCATCGCCATCGAAGCCGGATTCTTAAATGATGATGAGATTCTTCACGCATACCAAAGAATGCAGGAAAATGTAAAGGCGGCTAACGCTCAATCCATCGGACTTACGATGTACCCTCCTTATCCCGACGGATATTTCAAAAATACCTGGTTTGTTCAATATTATTATCAGAACGGAGGAGACTGGACCTGGTTCGGAGGTCGCATGGTGCAACAACTGATTCTTCATGGATTTTACGCCGAAGCCTACGAAGCGCTTTCTCCGATGTTGGACAGGGTCATCAAACACGATGGATTTTACGAATGGTGGTCGCCCGACGGAACACCTCATTCCGGTAATTTCAGAGGATCAGCCGGAGTGTTATGGAAAGCGATACAGTTGTTGGAACTAAGAACTAAAAACTAATTAACTCGTTAACTCATAATTTGTAAACTGAAAAAAATATGACTGTAAAAAAAATATTCCTTTGTTTGATTAGCCTGGTATATTTTATTCCGGCTATACAAGCTCGTATAGAAATGCCTGATATCTTTACCGACAACATGGTGTTGCAACAGCAAACCGAAGCTCCGGTATGGGGAAAGGCGACTCCAGGTAAAGAAGTAAGAATAACTACTTCATGGAACAATCAAACGTATAAAACGACAGCCGCTCTCGATGGCCGTTGGTCGGTGAAAGTGAAAACGCCACAAGCCGGAGGTCCTTATCAGATTTCAATTTCCGACGGAAAGGAAATTACATTGAAAAATATCCTGATCGGAGAAGTCTGGATCTGTTCCGGACAATCCAACATGGAAATGCCTTTGGCCGGATGGGGTAAAATAAACAATTACGAAAAAGAAATCGCCGAAGCGAATTATCCTCAAATCAGGTTGCTTCACATTGAAAAGGCGACAAGCACCCAACCGCAGGAAAATATCAAAGCAATGAGTGGTGGCTGGCAGGTCTGTTCGCCGGCAAGCATCCCGGAATTCTCTTCCGTCGCTTATTTCTTCGGACGTAACCTGAATCAAAATCTGAAAGTACCTGTCGGATTAATCAACACATCCTGGGGAGGTACGCTTGCCGAATCATGGACAAGTGGAGAAGCCCTTGAAAATATGCCCTATTTCAGAGATGCCGTATTGGAAATGAAAAGAGTCCCTGAGGCTGAACTTCAGGCGGTTTACCAAAAGAAATTTGATGCATGGAACGCTAAAGTAACGGAAGCCGACGGTGGCTTGAAATACAACTGGAAAGATACAGGTCTGAATGATAATGATTGGAAACAGATGAATTTACCGGCTATGTGGGAAGAAAGAGGTTTAAATAACTTCGACGGAATCGTTTGGTTCAGGAAAAGCATTGATATTCCGGCTGCATGGGCAGGCAAAAACCTGGAATTACATGTCGGTATGGTGGATGATAACGATATAACTTACTTCAACGGGCTGGAAATCGGACGTACCGAAGGATATAATGTCGGGAGGGTTTATAAAATCCCGTCTAAAATGGTAAAGGCCGGTAAAGCTGTTATTTGTGTCCGGGCGGTAGACACCGGAGGAGGTGGTGGTATATACGGAGAAGCTAAAGATATGTATCTGACCCTTCAGTCTGGCGCTAAAGATAATCTGCAATCCTTGTCCGGCGACTGGAAATATAAAATTGCAGTCGATTTCAGTCAACACGAACGAGCGCCTCAATCGCAATCGGGAAATCCCAATCGCCCCTCGGTTTTATTCAATGCTATGCTCAATCCGTTGGTTCCCTATGCTATACAGGGAGCGATATGGTATCAGGGAGAGTCCAATGAATCCAGGCCAGCACAGTACAGGGAGTTACTTCCTCTATTAATCCGTGACTGGAGAAATCAATGGAACCGTGACTTTCCATTCTATTTCGTACAATTAACTGACTACAGGAATACTTCATTCAATTGGCCGGAACTGCGTGAAGCACAGATGATGACTCTGCACCTGGAAAATACGGGTATGGCGGTATCCATTGATATCGGAGATCCTGTCGATATCCATCCTAAAAATAAACAGGATATCGGATTACGTTTGGCCTTAGCAGCAAGAGCAAATACGTACGGGGAAAAAATCATTTATTCCGGTCCTATTTATGAATCTTACAAGTTAGAGGAAAATAAAATCAGGATTTATTTCAAACACAATCAAGGATTGAAAGCCAAAGGAAGTCCTGAACTTAAAGGTTTTGAAATTGCAGGATCTGATCACCAATTCCATCCGGCGAATGCAATCATTCAGGGAGGAGAAATTGTCGTGAGCAATCCGCAGGTGAAATATCCTGTCGCAGTACGCTATGCCTGGGCGAATAGTCCGGTTTGCAATCTTTACAATGCAGGCGATTTGCCGGCTTCACCTTTCAGAACGGATGATTGGAGAGAGTAAATAATGTAATTCGATCATCGATCGTGCGGATTCAATCATCAATCGGGCGGATTCAATCCGCCCGATTGATGATAATACATAATTATTTGGTTTTTGGTTAAACGTAAATTACAAAAATACGAATAAAAAATTATGTTTTCATGATTTTTATCCTGGCGGATGCGATTATTCTGGCGAATGCTATCCGCCCCTGCTTTTGTTTCTTTGTGGTTTCATAAACCCCCTCCTGTTACATTTATTTTATTTTTTGACAAGGATAACATTTTTTCGTATACACAAAAGTCCTTACTTTGTAAGCTGACAAATAGAGGTAATTTAATAACTCTAATAACCATGAAAAAAATATTTTTGCTTTTGACCCTGATTAGTATGGCTTGTTGTGCATTAGCAATCAACAAAGCTGCTATGCACCCGATTGAAATGAATAAACCCGCTATCGACTTTTTCGAAGGCGCTGTATTAGGTAACGGAGGAATGGGCGTAGTGGTCAGAACCCGTCCCGATGCCATTTGCTTTCATTTCGGTCACAACAATGTATGGGATATTCGCATCGCAGAAAATAACCGCGAGAAAATAGGGACATTTGCCGACGTATTTGAAAAGGCGAGAGCCCTACCCAAAGACTTGCGTTCTATTTGGGACAACGAAGAATTTCGGAATTATCTGAATCTGACGGCAAGTAATTACAGTAAACCTTATCCTCGTCCTTTCCCTTGCGGAACAGTAGTGCTGGGCTTCGACCGGCGGAAAGTGGAACTACTGGGACATAAAATAGACATATCTACAGGCGTTTGTGAGATTTATTTGCTTAACGAAGGAAAGGGAGTGAAGCTACAAGTGTTCGTAGATGCTCTGCAAGACCATTTATGGTTTCAATTGATAGATAAAAACGGACAACCTCAACCGTCTTGTTTTGATCGCCTCAGGGTTATTACCGACCCTTCTACTCCGGGAGATATTCCTCCACATACTCCTGTTGTGGATAAAACTTCCGGTTTGATAGGATTCTGTCAGGTATTGCCTTATCAGGAACCACAAGTATATGATGCAGCAAAAGGACATCCCAAAGACAAGGCTTTTATATTACAGACCAATCTGTCAACAGCTTTGCAGAACGGAATCCGTTATACGAATCAGGGTTTGGAAGAGCCGTTACAACCTATGGAGAGGTATATTATAAAAAATAAATCTCCGTTTTTTGGTTTAGTCTCTTTATCCGAATGTTTGGCTTCCGACATTGAAAAAACATTGCATCAAACTTTAAAAGAATCGGTTTCAATTGATTCCTGTAAATTGGCTTTGCAACAAACTACCTCCTCGTGGAACGAATACTGGAGTAAATCAGGCGTGGATTTATCAGATCACTTCTTGGAACAAATTTGGTATCATAACCTTTATTTCCTGAATTGTGCGGTGAAACAAGGCGTAACCTGTCCGGGAATCTTTGCCAACTGGAGTTATGGGAATATCGGCACCGCCTGGCATGGTGATTATCACTTGAATTACAATACCCAACAACCGTTTTGGGTGACTTTCTCAAGCAACCATTTGGACAAAAACCTGCCTTATGTGGATTTAGTGCATCATCTTCTGCCGATCAGCAAACAATGGGCGAAAGAATATTACAATATGCGTGGCGCTTTCTTTCCGCATTCGGCTTATCCGGTGGACATGACATTGCATCCTTATCCGGTGCCCGATTGGGGATGGGAAGTTTTTGAGACGCCTTGGGCTGTACAAGGACTTTGGTGGCATTATATCTATTCTATGGATGCCGGATTTCTGAAAGATAAAGCTTTTGGACCCATCAAAGATGCCGTCTTGTTTTTGGTCGATTATATGAAACGCCCGGATGCTCACGGAAAACAATGGAACGATGATAAATACCATATTTTTCCCTCTGTTCCGCCGGAACTTTACGGATTGCAACCCGGATTCAAATATAATTATGATACGCAGATAGATATTACGTTGGCTAAATTTATTTTCAAAGCATATCTTGAAGCTGTCGATGTTCTGAAATACAACAAAGCGGAATCTCAGTTAATGAAAGAAGTCAAAATGATTCTGACTTCCATGCCTGAATATTCAACCGCTCAATCCGATGAATACGGAGAGATATATACTTCTGTTCCCGGCGAAAGAGATAAAATCGTCTATAATGTTCCGGCTAACCTGACCCATGTATTTCCCGGTGAGGAATATGGAATGGATGCGCCGGAAGATATTTACAAAAAATTAGTCAATACATTCAACGCCCATCAGAATGAAGGAGGAAATGATATTGTCTTTTACCACCTACAGGCAGTTCGTTTGGGAATTTTGGATATGGAAAAATTCAAACGATATGTAAAATATGCCATGTTGCCCAACCAAACCGTAACGGACATATTGTTGCAAACCGGAGGAAGATACAACGACCAGACTCCTTTCGATTATATGGCTCCTATGGGAATCTGGTTCGAAAATTTCGCGTTGCCGGCGGTGATCAATGAATCCCTGATGCAAAGCTATAACGGAACAATCAATCTCTTCCCTAACTGGGATAAGCGTAAAAATGCGTCATTTTCCACCTTGCGGACAGTCGGCGCTTTTTTAGTGAGCAGTCAATTGAAAAACGAAAAAATTGAATATGTGACAATTGTAAGCGAACAGGGAGCGATATGTAAATTAAAAAATCCGTGGATCAATTCGAAAGTGCAATTAATCAGAAATGGGAAAAACGCTGAAACAATGGACGGAAGCGTTTTGCAATTTAAGACGGCAAAAGGGGAGAGGATAGAACTAAAAGTTATAAATATATTAAGTGACGAGTGACAAGTTTAAATCTCCCTTCTAAGAAGGGGAGAGCTGAAAAAATACAAGTCACATATAATTCATAATTCAAGATCCGTAATTCGTAATTTATAATTCGTAATTAAAATAAACATGTGGAAATCTTTTTTTATTCTAATGTCAGTAACAGGCTTGTTTTTTGCCTGTAATCAGGGAGAGAAGCAAAAGGAGTTGGATTATTGTCAGTATGTGAATCCTTTTATCGGAAATGCCGATAATGGTCATACTTTTCCGGGAGCGACAGTCCCGTTTGGGTTTATACAAGTCAGTCCGGAAACAGGAAATGATTCATGGAGGTATTGCTCCGGTTATAACTACGAAGACAAGACGATATTGGGTTTCGCCCAAAACCACCTGAACGGAACGGGTTGTTCCGATTTGGGAGATATCCTGATGCTGCCTTTCTCCGGCGATACGCTTCCTGCTGACCGCAGGACACGGATAGATAAAGCGACAGAAAAAGCTTTTCCCGGCTATTATACGGTCACATTGCCTGACTATGGAATAGATGTGGAATTGACAACTACCCAACGCACGGCTTTTCATCGTTATACCTTTGGTCAGGAAGGGCAAGCTCAACTCCTTTTAGACATGCAAAGCGGAGTCGTTTGGAATGCGGAAGCGCTGAAAAAACATGTCTTGCATGCGGAATTGCAAATGCCTGATAATTTCACAATTACCGGACATCAGGAAGTGACCAATTGGGTGAGACGCCACTTTTATTATGTGATTCAGTTTGATAAACCTTATACTGTTAAAGAAGAATTACCTCTGCAACCGGAAGAAAAAGCAAAACGCCTGGTGCTTTCTTTTGATATTAAACCGGGAGAAAGCGTACAAGCCAAGGTGGCTATCTCGGGTGTCAGTATTGATGGAGCAATGGCATCGCTTAAAGCGGAAAATCAGGACTGGAATTTTAATGATGTGAAGGAAAAAGCGCATAAACAATGGAACGAATTGTTATCCCGCGTACAAGTTACCGGAACGAACGATCAAAAGACAACATTCTACACTTCTCTCTATCATTTATACATACAACCCAACAATGTTGCCGATATAGACGGGAAATATAGAGGGGCTAATGACAGCGTTGTTACTTCTCCTTCCGGACAATATTATTCAACATTATCATTGTGGGATACTTATCGGGCGGCACATCCTTTATATACGATTATTCTTCCTGAAAAAGTAGATGGAATGGTGCAGTCGATGATTGATCATTTCAATGCGCAAGGTTATTTGCCGATCTGGACGCTTTGGGGAAAAGAAAATCATTGCATGATCGGTAACCATGCCGTTCCTGTAATTGTTGACGCTTACCTGAAAGGATTTCGCGGCTTTGATGCGGAAGAGGCTTTTCTGGCGATTAAAACCAGCCTGACGGTAAGTCATCAGGGATCGGATTGGGAAAATTTCGTTAAATACGGATATTATCCTTTCGACATCATGAAACGGGAATCTGTTTCAAAAACCTTGGAATGTGTATATGATGACTATTGCGCCGCCCAAATGGCGAAATCTTTGGGAAAAACTGAAGATTATAACTACTTCATGAAACGAGCCGACTTCTATAAGAATTTATTGGATCCTGAAACAAAAATGATGCGGGGAAAAGATTCGAAAGGCAATTGGAGAGCTCCTTTTAACTCCGTTGCCGTAGCGCATTCTAATATTTCCGGTGGAGATTATACCGAAGGAAATGCCTGGCAATATACCTGGCATGTACAGCATGATGTTCAGGGTTTGATTGATTTGATGGGAGGAAAAGATGCTTTTGCAACTAAATTGGATTCATTGTTTATCGTTGAATCTACGGCAGCCGATTTAGCGGGTGTTCCCGACGTAACAGGTTTGATCGGTCAGTATGCTCACGGTAATGAGCCCAGCCATCATGTGGTTTATTTATATGAATATGCCGATCGTCCATACAGAACACAGGAATTGGTGCGGGAAGTATTTGACCGTTTCTACCTGAACAAGCCGGATGGATTGTGTGGAAACGACGACTGCGGACAAATGTCGGCTTGGTATATTTTCTCTTCCATGGGATTTTATCCTGTTAATCCTGCCGGAGGTGAATATGTGCTTGGAGCGCCTCAGATCGAAAAGGTATCGATTGCGTTGCCGGAAGGAAAAATATTCACAATGGAAGCCAAAGGAT
>JAVBSK010000361.1:0-5513 GCA_031556755.1 Bacteroidales bacterium
ATCTCCGTCGTATACGACTTTTGCCTGAGCTTCCGCTTCTGCTTTGTTGACAACAACCGTTGTAGGTATTTGGGCTAACAATACTGCATCCGACGCTTCAATGGTACCGGGAACTGACGAAAGCACATGAGCTTTAGGTGAATCTTCCGGAATTTTTGCAAAATCAGCAGGAAGATTGTCTCCTGCATAAACCCACGGACCACTGAATTTCGAAGAACGGAACCATCTTCCGGATAACAATATATAGTAATTACTATCTGCCTGATCGATAAAAATGTCATCATCAGAATTACTTACATATAAGAGCTGTGTTCCAGGCACTTTAGAGAAAACCGGGGTACCTTCCGTCAACAATAATTCGGAAGGTACATCGCTATAGTATATTTCAGGAATATTTGCAGCTTTTTTCAATGGAATAGCTTTTTTTACATCATCAAAATTCTCCCCATCCGGAAGTTTAGACATATCTTTCGGCAAAGCCGATGCCGGAGTCCATCCGGATTGCAACGATTTGGAAGTCATCCAAAGATCCCCGATCAACAAGTAATATTGTTGAGTTTCCTTGTCCTGAAACAAATCCCAATTTGTATTGACCACAAACTGTATGTTCGTTTTTTCTATGGGAACAAGAACAGGATCTCCTTCCACAATCAAAAGGATAGCTGGAGAAGCGCTGTAAAAAATCTTCGGAGGATCATTTTTAAGCTTCACCGGACGGACATCATGATCGGAATTTCCAGATATATCGGCCAGGATGCGATCAGTAGAAATATTTTCATTTTCAACCGGTATCGTTTCGGTAAACATTTTTTTCATTGATGATTCCATATTCTTGTCCAAAGATGGAAAACGAACATCCGTATATTGTATATGATAAAGATAAGTCGTATGGTTCTCTTTATCCGTTTTGGTATCACTCTCAAAAGAAGCCACTCCAAGCACCTGATCTTTTCCGGTAGGAGTCAAAGAAAAAGCAAACCTACCTTTCAGTTTTTTATAATTATCCCATTTATCTATTTGCGGTTGATAATATACCAGGGTCACATTAGCATTGGCAATTTGCCTCGGCCAACCCAAATCATGTACTGTTTGCGTACTGTCCGGACTCACAAGATCCGATTGAGAAACGTCTTTTTTGGCATAAGAACAAGCTACACACAAAAACAAGGCCAAAGAAAGAATCAATGAATTTTTCATATTAATAAATAATTTTGTAATGGAATTCCTGTTTTAAAGAACATATCGGAAGTATAACATAGAGGTAGAACAGAAAGTTTATTCCAATGACATTATTCATTAGCGATTATACTTCATTAACAAGAAGTTATCAGCACCGTATTCCTAATAAACGAGTAGTATCTTTACCGTAATTCTTATTAAATATCATTTCCAATAAGTGGATAAAAAAATAAGTGTTCTTTATATTGGGATATTATACGATCCTTTTTGTTTATCTTTGCAACGCAAATGCCATTTTATCAGTGTGGGAAAAAACAAATTACAAAAATTTGAGGATATGAGCGGGTATGCTCATGTATTCCAGTATCCGTTTGCTGTATTAAAGGAAAAAGGTTTCGAAATGAAAGGCAAATGGAATGAATTATTTTTTAAGAATAACAACCCTATCGTTCTGGAATTAGGTTGTGGAAAAGGAGAATATACGGTAGGATTAGCCCAATTGTTCCCCGAAAAAAATTTTATCGGAATAGACATTAAAGGTGCCAGGATGTGGACAGGAGCTAAACAGGCTTTGAATGAGGCTCTGCCCAATGTTGCATTTCTCCGTACTCATATCGAATTGATCAACTACTTCTTCAACATCAACGAAGTTTCCGAGATTTGGATTACATTTCCTGACCCGCAAATGAATAAGGTAAACAAACGGATGACTTCAACCCGTTTTATAAAATTATATCGTGAAATACTTAAAGATAAAGGAATTATACATCTGAAAACAGATAGCAATTTCATGTATACTTATACCTGTGAGATGGTAAAAACCAATCGTTTTCCGGTCGTAATCAATACTAATGATTTGTATCACAGCAATATTGCAGATAAGATTCTGTCCATTCAAACTTTTTATGAACAACAATGGCTGGATAGAGGATTGACTATCAAATACATACAGTTTATTTGTGAAGACAGAAACGAATATTCCGAACCTGAAATTGAAATTGAGTTTGATGCTTACAGGAGCTTCAACAGGAGCAAAAGAAGTCAGATCGAATCACATTCCTAGCCATTTTTTTGTTTCTTCAGGTGAGATTCCTTTTCTCCGGGCATAGTCTTCCATCTGTTGTTCATCGATTCTCCCAATGTTGAAGTAGGACGATTGCGGATGAGCAATCATCATCCCGCAAACCGATGCGGTCGGAAAAATAGCCCCGTTAGAAGTCAGGCTGACACCGATCCGTTTCATATCAAGTAACTCGTCGATTGTAAAATTGATGGAGATATCCGGCAAAGACGGATAACCTGATGCAGGACGGATGCCTTGGTAGCCAGACTTGAACAGTTCTTCTTTGGTGAGCGATTCTCCTGGAGCGTAAGCCCAGTACTCTTTCCTCACCTGTTCATGTAAATATTCTGTTCCAGCTTCGGCCAACCGGTCACATAAGGTTTGCATCAGAAGTTCCCTATAAGTATCACCCTCTTTTTTATACTTATTGAGTAAATATTCCGTTCCGTGCCCTGCTGTAAGGATGAACAAACCGGCATAATCACCGGAAGGATTGAAAAAATCCGCTAATGATTTATAACAATCATCCTCTCTTTTTTCCTGTTGACGCAATAATGGAATCCGCTTTTCGCCTATTTCAATATCTTCATTCAGCTTTCGTACCGGATAAAAACCAACAATAGCTTTAACAAATTCAACATCATCCGACTCCCATTTTTCCAACATCCTTTTGGCATCTTTGATCAGTTGCAACGCTTCCGAAGCTTTTTCCCTATCAGGCTCCGGAAAAGAAGCCAACCAGGAGGCTTTACAAGCATCGCAACCATCCAGATAGGCTACAGAAGCATACCTGACTGATAGTTTCCATGCAATCAGGAAATAAGCCCAATTGATGTAAGGGATAATTTTTCCGACAGGAATGTGTTCAACAGTTTTACTTCCTTCAAATGAAGGTTGGTATGGAAGATGATTTGTCCAATCTATCGGAAATGGATGTTTCCGGGCATAATCAAACGAAACCAATTCACTTTTGATTGAAGCTTTTTGCCTCAAGGCTTCGTATTCATTACGGATTTCTTCCAGGTATCCTGTTTTTATTTGGGAATTCATTAATTTATTTGAAACAGGAACCGCCTGGGAAGCATCTTTTACGTAAATAACCGGGCCTGAATACAAAGGATCGATTTTCAAGGCCGTATGCAACTTGGATGTAGTTGCTCCTCCTATCAATAATGGAATATTCAATCCGGTCTTCTCCAGTTCACCAGCCAGGAAAGACATTTCCTGCAAAGAAGGAGTAATCAATCCGCTTAACCCGATCATATCCACTTTCAATTCGATCGCTTGCCGGATGATTTCTTCAGGAGGAACCATCACCCCAATGTCTATAATCTCATAATTGTTGCAAGACAAAACAACGGATGTTATATTCTTACCTATATCGTGAACATCTCCTTTCACGGTAGCCATCAGGATTTTTCCGGCCTTACGTCCACTCTGTCCTTGTCTGAACTTCTCTATCTCCGGTTGCAGGATAGCAACGGCTTTTTTCATCGTACGTGCCGTTTTCACAACCTGGGGAAGAAACATTTTACCCTCTCCAAACAAAGCGCCCACTTGGTTCATAGCATCCATTAAAGGCTTATCAATGACGTCAATAGGTTGTGGATAAACAAGTAATGCTTCAGATAAATCCGATTCCAGGTGGGTGTCGATTCCTTTCACCAAAGCATATTTCAAACGTTCTTCCAATGGGAAAGTTCTCCATTCCTCTTGTTTCTGAACTGCCTGAACAGATCCGTTATCTGATTGTTGAGCATATCCGGACAGTTTTTCGGCAGCATCGGGACGACGATTAAAAATAACATCTTCTATCATCTCTAGTAAATCCGTAGGTATATCTTCATATAATACAGAAGAAGAGGGATTTACAATTCCCATATCCATTCCTTTTTTGATGTTATGGTAAAGGAATACAGAATGCATCGCTTCCCTCACATAATTATTACCCCTGAATGCGAAAGACAAATTGCTGACGCCGCCACTGACTTTGGCGCCCGGGAGATTTTTTTTGATCCACTCCGTCGCCTGGATAAAATAAAGTGCATAATCGTTATGAGTTTCTATTCCCGTTGCAACAGCTAATATATTGGGGTCGAAAATAATATCGCAAGGCTTAAAACCGATCTGATTAACCAGTAAATCATATTCTTTCCTGCAAATTTCTATTTTTCGATCAAAAGTATCCGCCTGTCCCTGTTCATCAAAAGCCATTGCAACCACTGCAGCTCCATAAGAATGAATAATCGCCGCTTTTCTCAGGAATTCATTTTCTCCTTCTTTCAGGCTGATTGAATTAACTATGGACTTTCCCTGTAAACACTTTAATCCGGCTTCGATGACATTCCAGTCCGAACTGTCAATCATGATAGGAATACGCGCTATTTCCGGCTCTGAGGCAATCAGATTCAGGAATGTCTTCATTTCTTTGACGCCATCCAACAAACCGTCATCCACATTGATATCAAGAATCTGAGCGCCGTCTTCTACCTGTTTACGCGCTATTTTGAGGGCATCTTCGTAGTTCTGTTCCTTGATCAATCTCAAAAACTTGCGGGAACCGGCCACATTACAACGTTCTCCGATATTGATGAAGTTACTTTCGGGTGTGATCTCCAATGCATCCAAGCCTGACAAAATCATATTTGTAGAAACCGGAGCCGGCACATGAGGTTTAGCTTTACGGATCAGGTTGGCATATTGAGCGATATGAGCCGGAGTCGTTCCGCAACATCCGCCTAAAATATTGACTAAACCCTCATCGATATATTCTTTGATTTGAACGGCCATTTTTTCCGGGGTTTCATCGTATTTTCCCAGGTTATTAGGCAATCCTGCATTCGGATATGCGCTGATGTAACACGGAGCAATATGCCCCAATTCTTTCAGGAAAGGTTTCATATCGGATGCTCCGAAAGAACAATTCAAGCCAATGGATAACAAATCAACATGAGCTACCGAAGCGCAAACAGCTTCCAATGTTTGTCCGGAAAGGATACGTCCGCTTTTTCCAGCTATCGTTATGGAAAGCATCAAAGGCAATTGAATGTTTTTCTCTTTCATCACATCCTCCGCCGCCATCAATGCAGCTTTGGCGTTCAACGTATCGAATACCGTCTCTATCAACAATATATCAACTCCTCCTTCAATCAAAGTTTCAATTTGTTCTTTGAAAGCAAAATATAATTCGTCGAATGTAACCGCCCTGAATCCGGGATTAGATACGTCCGGAGACAAAGAAGCTGTTTTGTTGGTCGGACCGATGGAACCT
>JAVBSK010000051.1:0-3259 GCA_031556755.1 Bacteroidales bacterium
AAAGGAGAAAAACTCAGCGAATTCAACCTCAATGTTCCCCGCGGAGAATTGAACGAACTGCAATGGGATTCTATCAAAGATTTCATGCGTCCTGTCATGGTCAGTTTCAGGGAATGTAAAAATGTATTCTTAGAAGGCGTATTATTCGAAAATTCTCCCAGTTGGAACATACATCCGCTGATGTGTGAAAACATCATCATCGACAACGTTTTCATCCGCAATCCCTCGTACGCTCAAAACGGAGACGGATTGGATTTGGAATCCTGTAAAAACGCGATCATCGTCAATTCCATATTAGATGTGGGAGACGATGCCATTTGTATCAAATCAGGAAAAGACGAAAACGGACGTGAGCGCGGTATACCGACACAAAATGTCATTGTGGACAACTGTAAAGTATTCAAAGGGCACGGAGGATTTGTCGTAGGAAGCGAAATGTCAGGGGGAGTCAAGAACATTTCCGTCAATAACTGCGAATTCATCGGTACTGACGTCGGACTGCGATTCAAAAGTTGCCGTGGACGCGGAGGTGTTGTGGAAAATATCTACGTCAATAACATCAGCATGATAGATATCGTTACGGATTCATTTCTGTTCGACCTCTATTATGGAGGTAAATCTGCTTCCGAGTCTTTGGAAGACGGAGATATAACGCCAGACAATAAAGAAACGCTTCCTGCCGTTACAGAAGAAACGCCTGTCTTCCGAAATATATACGTCAAAAACCTATATTCCAAAAATGCACGTAGAGCCATGTTCTTCAACGGGCTTCCTGAGATGAATATCACCAACATCAATGTGGAAAATGCAATCATCTCTTCCCGGTTCGGAGCGGAATTGGTGGAATCAGATGGCGTTCATTTCAAAAATGTTAAAATATATCCTGAAGAAGGCGAAAGATTGATTCTGAAAAACGTAAAAAATTTCAAAGAAGAGGATTAAGAAACTATTTAAAAATTTACAAGCAAATATGTTAAATCTGAAATTGAGAGAAATGAAGAAATGGGGTACGATGATATTATTCCTTTTGATTGTATCATCCTACTCCTATTCCGCCTCCCCCTACTATGTCAGGATGGCTGATTCCGAAATGAAACGCAGTCCCGAAGCCTGGATGCTGGATTTTTCCAAACAACCCAAATGGAACTATTGTCATGGTTTGGTATTACAATCCGTACTTCAGGTCTGGGAGAAAACGAAGGATAGCAAATATTTTCAATATGCGGATGATTATGCTGAATTGATGGTTCAAGCCGACGGTTCCATCAAAACCTACAATTCTTCTACTTACAATATCGACTGGGTGAATCCCGGGAAAATATTATTCCCCTTATACAAGGAAACAAAAAAAGAAAAATACCGCATGGCGCTTGATACCCTCAGGAAGCAGATGAAATTTCATCCCAGGACATCCGACGGAGGATTCTGGCACAAGAAAGTATATCCTCACCAAATGTGGCTGGATGGCTTATACATGGGTTCTCCTTTCCTGGCGCAATACGCAGCGACTTTCAACGAATCTGAGTTATTCGATGATGTAATACACCAGATCCTGACGGTAGCCAAACACTGTTATGATCCGGAAACAGGATTGTACTATCATGGTTGGGATGAAAGCAAATCCCAGCAATGGGCTAATCCGGAAACCGGACAATCCCCGAATTTCTGGTCTAGAAGCATCGGCTGGTACATGTTGGCAATGGTCGATGCTTTAGACTTTATTCCTGAAAATCATCCGCAAAGAACAGAAGTAATCCGGATACTTAAAAATTTATCCGGAACCCTGGAAAAATTCCGGGATCCGAAAACCGGAATGTGGTACCAGGTTACCGATCAGGTCGGACGGGAAGGCAATTACCTGGAATCATCCGGATCCGTGATGTTTATCTATACCTGGAAAAAAGCGGCGGACAAAGGATATTTAGATCAATCTTACAAAAAGAAAGCTCTGAAAGCCTACCGTAACTTCGTGAAAACGTTCATCAAAAATGAACCCGACAGAACCGTTTCCGTGACAAATTGCTGTGCGGTTTCCGGGTTGGGAGGAAAACCTTACCGCAGCGGATCTTTCGAATATTATATTTCGGAACCAGTCAGAGATAACGACCCTAAAACAGTCGGCCCTTTCATCATGTTGAGCCTCTTAATGAACCAATAGAAAATTAGATATCGTATGAAACAGAGTATGAAAAAAAGTATTGTTTTGATTTTAATTTCCGGCATGATTTGTTGGAATACCCAGGCAAAAGTTTACGACATGCGGCTACTTGGAGCCGACTTCAAAGGACAAAAAGCATGTACGGAACTGATTAATAAATCCATCGAGAAAGCAAGCGCCGAAGGTGGTGGAACCATCTATTTTCCCGCCGGGAATTACCTGACGGCTGCTATCCGGATGAAAAGTAACATCACTATCGAAATAGAATCCGGAGCCGTTGTCAAATTTTCCGATCAGTTCGAAGACTACCTACCCTTTGTCGAAATGCGATGGGAAGGTACTGTTATGCAGGGATTTTGTCCACTTTTCCATGCCCAGGACGCCGAAAATCTGACCATCAAAGGAAGAGGAAAAATCGATGGTAGCGGAACAAAATGGTGGGCGGAAGACAATCGCCTGAGTAAGATTTACAGGGAACAGGGAAACAACAGGGAATTGACCAAACTTCAGCAATTGTGGACGGAGGCTAACCCTAATTTCACGGTTTCTCCTTATTATCAACGCACTGCCGAAAAGAAATTTTATCGTCCTCCTTTCATCCAGTTTTATAATTGTAAAAATATTTTTATTGAAGGCATTTCAATTGTAGATTCTCCTTTCTGGACAATCAATCCCGTCTTTTGCGATAACGTGACTATACATGCGGTATCCATCAAAAACCATGCGGATTCCCCCAATACAGATGGAATCAATCCCTCTTCCTGCAAAAATGTGCATATATCCAACTGTCACCTGGATGTAGGAGACGATTGCATCACCATCAAATCCGGACGCGATGCCGATGGACGTAAATACGCCAAACCCTGCGAAAATATCACCATCACCAACTGTACGATGTTGGCCGGACACGGAGGCGTCGTGATTGGAAGTGAAATGTCGGGAGGAGTCAAAAAAGTGACTATCTCCAACTGTGTATTCAATGGAACAGATGCAGGAATCCGCCTCAAAGCTTCGCGCGGACGAGGTGGCATCGTGGAGGAAATCCGGGTCGATAACATCATCATGAATGATATCCAGAAGAATGCGTTTATCTTTGATTTA
>JAVBSK010000225.1:0-17806 GCA_031556755.1 Bacteroidales bacterium
TATCTCGGTAGGATCCAATTGAATAATAGAATCTCCGGGTTCAACGATTGTTCCGTGTTCCAGGATTCCGATGATTTTCATCTCGAACCAATAACGGCCGTAACGTTCCAATGTAAAAGATTTCGTATTGATGGCAGCCAACTCTCCTGTTTCAATGAGGGCTTTCCCATCTTCCTTTTTTGTCGTTTCATCATTGCTTGTTTTGTTTGTACAGGAAAATAAACAAAACAGAGAAATTGCGACAAGGAAGAGTTTGTGTATGATATGTTTACTCATTTTGAAGGCTTTTCTGTTGTTTCTTTTCCTTTTTCTCCCGCTTCTTTTTCTTTGACAAACGGATCGGTCAGTGCAATTTTATCTTTTTCTTCCAAGCCTTTGGTGATGATGATGAAATCACTGTTGGCGGCTCCGGTTTCAACTTCGACTTTTTCAAATCCGCCGGCATTCTTTTTGTAGACGAAACTTTTATCTCCTTCATGCAGGACAGCTACCAGCGGGACATAGAGTACGTCTTCAATCTTGTCCAGTATGAGCCGACAACTGACAGTCAGTCCGGGTAAAAGTTTTTCATTGGTTTCATTGATTAAAATTTCTACCGGGAATATTTTGATTTTGGATTTATCATCTTTGTTTATCGCCAGATTGGCGATGGCGCCGACCGAACCGGTAAAGATACTGTCTGAAAAAGCATCCGGTTTGATTTCTACTTTGAGTCCTTTTGTTATTTTGGCGATATCGACTTCATTGATTTTTACGGTTGCTTTTAATGCCGAAAGATCAGGTAATTGAATCAAAGGAAATCCCGACCAGCATTGATCTCCTATCTGGAATTTATTTCCGCTGCTCCAGTTCCGGGCGATGATAGCGATTCCCGGTGAGGGGGTCACGACATATAGTTTGGACAAAGTCTCATGCGCTTCTGTAAGCCGGGCTTTATCTTGTTCTATCGACAGTATTTTTTGTTTGATCTCCTCTTTCTGTATTTTACTGCGGTTTTCAATCTGTTCTTTCACTCTTTCCAACGCAATATCCGCTTTTTCCAGATTGAGTTGTATCTCTTTCTTTTTGATAGTGGATTCATATTCAGCGGATTCAAATCTGATCTTGGAAATTTCCTGGGAAATACGCGTTACTTCGTAATTGGATTTCAGTTCTTCCATTTCCGACTGATGTTGCGCTTCCATTTTTTGTAATTCCGCTTTGCTGATTTCCAGTCGGCCTTCGGCTTCTACAATTCCTTTGTGTACTTCGGAAGGATCAAAAACAATGACGGTATCTCCTACTTTTACTTCTTGTCCGTCTTTGACCATTTGTGTGATCTTCAGGTTGCCATATCTCCAGGAGATATTGGGAGAAAAGAGATTGATTGAATTGATGGTTTCAATTTCTCCTTCTTCATGGATATCTATGTAAAAAGTACCCCTTGTGGTCGTACCCACGGCCACTTCCGAAATCTCTTCTTTCTTGCATCCGGTTGTCAGGGAGAGCATAAATATAAATAGGATACATCGATTTAAATTCTTGACATCTTTATTCTTCATAAAACAATTGTGCTGACTGATATTATACTTTTCTTTATTCTTTATTTGGTAAAAGGCTTTATGAATAGACAATGGATGATTGATAAATATTCATGGATATTTGTAGATATTTATTGTACCTTTCGCCTTTACTCAAGTTTGTGCCATGCATTTAGAAACAGTTTCTTATAATTTAATTGTGTTTATTTTCCATTCTTTTCATTGCAATGGAATCGGGTAACAACGTGACTTTCCCGATGCTGGATTTTACAGGTTTCGAAAGGGATATGATTTCTTCCGGATTCAATCCGGCGGAGATAATCACCTCCTTAGGAGAGGAAATACCTGTTAATACCTGCCTCATCTCATAATCATCTTTCTTTTTGATATATACCAATTTGATAGATTCTACATCAAATACTGCTATCTGGGGAATGACTATTGTATCTCTGACCTGCTTGAGGATGATTTTGCAAGTGGAGGTGAATCCGGGTTGAGGAAGATGGAAAGCGCTGTCTACCGAAGCCAGAATGTCAAAAAACTTCACTTTTGAATCTCTTTTGTGAGGTTGACCGATGGGCGCTTTGGATGAAATCTTTCCATATGCTTCGTTTTCCGGCATTGCATCGAAAGTATAATGAACGGAATCTTTTACATTGATATATTTGTAGTCCGTTTCGGAAGCCTGGATCTTTACTCTCATTTGCTCTAATTCAGGCATGGAGAGAATTGAAACACCATCCCAAACGAAGTCCCCTTCCTGGATTTTTTTATTGTTATATGGAAATATCGCTCTGGTGATAAATCCCTTTTTCGGCGCTTTCAATGTCAGTTCCGCTATTTTATCGTTTACCGACTTGAGTCTGACAGACAGGCGTTGGATCCTCATTTCCTGTTTGATGATTTCCGACCGGTTGATAATTTCCAGGGATTTTAGTTTTCTCTCTAATTTGGTTTTTTCTATGGCTACTTTTTGCAACTCCAATTCCCTGATCCTCTTTTGGGAAGGGGTCGCATATTTCAGTTGCAAAGAATCCAGTTGAGCGATTTTTGTCTCTGTTTCATTGTTTTTTACCTGAGCCTCAAGTAAGTCATATTGCATGGTCAGATTGGCTTTTGTTTTGTTGAGTTCGGCTTCTGCACTTTCCAGTTCCAAGGCTAACTCATCGCGGTTGTTTTCTTCCGCTTTACTGTCGAGAATGCAAATAACTTCTCCTTCTTCCACGATACTGCCGTCCGGGATCAGATATTTGATTTGAATGTCTCCCTGGGACTGAGCGGGGCAGGAAATATTCAGAGATTGAACAGGTTCAACAAATCCTTCGACGATCAGTGTATGTTCAAAATCCGATTTTTGAACGACATAAGCCGATAGGTTTTTGTTTTCATCCGAATCACAGGAGATTACAAAAAAGGATAGAAACGCGAACAGAATATAGGCATACGGGTGTTTTTGCACGGTTCTAAAGTTTTACTGTCTTGAAAAGAAATTAATATGTATGTTCGAACAGATCGTATGATTTGTCCGTAAAACAGTTACAAAGCGGACAAAGTTAATGAAATAAAATCAATTGAACCAGAGAGACAAGTCTTTGATTCAATTGATTTAAGAATTAAACGGAATAAATTCGTTATTATTTTTCAGGTTTCAAAACTAGTCCGATATTTTTTTTGCCATCTATCTTGATTACAATGGGATTAGAGAACCTGACATGTCTTAGGTATTTTGTTTCCTGGACTGCAGGCAGGGTATTGAGATAGGCCTCGTCAAAAACTCCTCCCTCTTTTAGAAATGGATTAATGGTAAAATAACCGACTCCGAAAGAGGTGAGATTCTGGAAAAAGTGTGTACCTTGACTCGGTTCTATGCGATAGTTTTCAAGTCCCGATTCGACAATGATTTTAGCAGCGGAGATATGCGGCCATTTGACAGGAATCCCCAGCCATGTATCGCTTGACCCCCAGCGTCCGGGTCCGACCAGAACATAATTTTTTTGTTCTTCTACGAATATTTTGTTGATTTTCTCGACATCATAAGCTATGAGTTGATTGTTAGATGCTGAAAATCCTTCCGTCTTGACATAAACTATATCGTATACATCGTTTGTAATTCCGTGTCCTAGAGCATTTCTTGAATATAAGAGAGTGCTTTCTTCCGGGATAAGTGTCAGATCTTCTTCCATCATTTCCTTTGCGTCGACGATGGGACGGATTTGAAGAATATAAAATGTTCCCAGAACTTGTCCGTCTTTTTCTTCCAGGTTGGCTGCAAACTCGATTTCGACGGGTCTCCCCATTTCTTTCTGTCCGATTTTGAGGACGAAACTGAGGATTTCAGAGAGAGGGAATACATCGTGCTGTAAGATGCCTGTAAACGTGATTACTTTGCGGTTCGGCCCCGGATAATATCCTTCCATCAAGACTTGGTCGATATGGTCGTATGTAGATGCAAGATATTTGAGGGTGCCATCTGTTTCCGCTTCTTTGACGGATAGATTTAACAGGTTGAAGGCATCGTTGGTAGAAAACCTGTCGGTGACGTTCAGGGAGTCCAGATCAAGAGCAAGGAATTTTGTTTGCGTATCCCTTAATGCCAGGTCAAGGGTGCTTGTTTGTAAGATACTGTGTTGGTGCTTCGGAGAGAAACGCAAGGTTGTTCCTCCATCTACAATATATTTGCCGAGTCCGAGCGCCACGTTTGCAATTCCTTCTTCCGGTTTTTCTTCTCCGATAGGGTAGAAATTTAATGAACGGGCTACCCCGGAGAGCGTAGGATAGAACCTGTTACCATGTGCCTGACCTACTACTTCTTGTAGGACGATCGCCATTTTTTCCTGATCAATCAGGTTGCGCGTAGCAGTCATATATGCCTTACTGTCTTTGTAAAAAACGGAAGCGTATACTCCTTTGATGGCGTCTCCGATCATTTCCAGCATTTTATAATGGTCTTCTTCTTTAGGAACCATATAGGTCGAATATATTCCTGCGAAGGGTTGATAATGAGAATCTTCGAGAAGACTTGAAGATCTGATGGCTATTGGAGATTTTACTACGTCGAAAAAAGCAATCAAATCTTCGATCAGTCGGGTCGGAAGATTGGACTTGAGGAAATATCTCAGGATCTGTTCATCAGGAATATCCTGAAGGGCGACTTTATACAAATCGTTCGTTTCCATGAACTCGTCAAAAATATCAGTACACAATACCAATGTTTTGGGTATTTTTAATTCTGCATTTTTGAAATTGAAACTGGGATCAAATGAATGTATCTTGACCATTTGTCCCATGAATGCCAGTCCGCGCCCTTTTCCCCCAAGGGAATCTTCTCCGATGCGGGCGAAATTGGAATATTCATCGAAACGGTCTTTCATGAAGACGGCTACGACTCCTCTGTTTTTCATCTTCCGGTAACTGACAATGGCTTCGAATATGATATTCCGGGCTTCATCCATATCCAGGTACTCCGATACATCTATTCCTTTCAGGAATTCTGCGACAGGAAACATAGCGCGTGAATAGAAAAAACGGGAGAAGTGATTATGGGATAGATGGTAAACCAGGGATTCATCCGGAATATCGAATATCTTTTTCTGTAAGTCTTTCAGGTTTTTAATGCGACAAACCTCTTCTTTGGTAATCGGATTGATGATGATGAAATCACCAAATCCGAATCTGTCGGTAATTTGTTTTTTGAGATCCTGAGGAAACGATTTGGAGTTTTTATCAATGAAACTGCATTTCAACTCGTCGGCATATACCTTGTTGGTGGTTTCCGATGATTCGTAAATAATGGGAACATAACGATCCCTCATTCTTACCATACAGCCGAATTTGAATCCTGCCAGTTTATCTTTTATACCGTCTTTGTCGAAACTCATGTCGCAAACAATGCCCAACATATTGTTTTGATAACGTTTGTAGAGCATTTCGGCTTCTTCGTAGGTTCTTGCTAGCAAAATCTTGGGTCGTCCTCTCATTCGTAAGGTTTGTTGATGTGCATTGAGGGCTTCTTTCGAAAAATCCTCTGATTGCTGTAATACGAACTTATATAAGTGAGGTAAAGTTGCGGAATAAAAACGGATGGAGTCTTCCACCAGAAGAATGGTCTGTACGCCCACGGATTTGACATCGTCTTCCACATTCATTTTGTCTTCGATCAACTTGATGATGGCAAGTAATAATTCGGCGTTTCCCAACCAACTGAATACATAATCTATTCCACTCAAATCTTCTTGTGATACCCTTTTGGATACTTCAAGGGAGAAAGGAGTCAATACCACAATAGGCATTTCAGGATAATCTTTTTTAATCAGACGTGCGGTGCCGAATGCATCGGTATTGTTCATGTTGGGCATACAGATCACTAAGTCGAAATGGAGTTTTTCAAGCATTTCAAAAGCTTCTTCATCCGTACTGACCTGTGTAAAACGAGGAGGATACCTTAAACTTAAGGAAGTATATTCATTGAATATTTGTTCATCCACTCTTCCGTCATCTTCCAACATGAAGGCGTCGTATTTGGTTGCGATCAACAGGATATTCAATATCCGTTTATTCATCAGGTTGGCAAAGGAGGTATCTCTGAATACCAGTTGCCGCATATTTTGTTTTTGTTCCATGATCTTTTATCAGCTATATAAAGTGTATAATAAAGAAGGAATACAAGTATATGTATCTTATTGAATAAATTGTTGAGCCTTTTCTTTATTGAACTTCAACAGATAGGTGTCCGGATTCGGAAGTTGTGTCACTAATTCGAATATTTCGGGATGTGCCGTAATGGCAGGATACAAATACCTGTAAGTCGAAGAATAACCCAATTGTTCCAATACCACGAAATCGACATGGGTGTCAAGCATATTTTTTATCACTTCCTTGGGATCTAGAGAATAGAGATAATTGGTGGTTACACAGTTGGAATAATAACTGAACATTGCCGGTTTTCTGCAACAAACAACTACATCTGTATTGACAGGAGCCGATTTTTTACTCGTTTGATTGAAACTTTGCGCCAATGCAAAATAATTCTTGTAAGCCGGAGGATATGGACTTTTCGCGGTTTGGTGTTGTTGTTCAAGTGGTTTGGTGATGAAAAATACAAGAATCAGAAAGCTGTACGGCAACCATTTGTGTGCATTTTTGAAATTTTTGATCTTTTGTGCCAGGCATATAATTCCCCAGAAGAAAGCGAACAGGATGAAAGGAGCTAGCGGATGTACGTATCTTGCTCCGTTTCCACCATGCCACAACATGAATGTTCCTATATTTCCCAGAATGTAAAGAATCAATAACCACCGGTATTTTCCGAAGTTCCAGGCTCCGTAAAATATAAAAGCCAGCAGGATGATGCTTCCGATGATGGCCAATGTTGTTGAAGGAACGCTGTAATCGAGGCTTATGAAAGGAAATATCACTTCTTTAAATCCTTTGATCACGGTTTCATCGAAGTTCGTTATCAGTTTATTAAAGAATTCACCAAAAGTAGTGATACTTCCTTCTTCCGGTCGCCAGGGATTGACAGTCATCATAGTCCCGAAATAACGACCTTCGATGCCCAGCATTTTGTTCCGGATAATCCAAGGTAGGTATAATAGAATGAATGAGGCTATATATGCCAATGATAATTTCCATTGTTTTTTGATGAGATAATAGAGGAAAATAGAAATTAACAAGGCGAGTGCGATCGATCTCATGTAGTAAGTGATTGCAGCGGACGCGACCAGGAGATAAAAATAAGGAGAACGCCAGAAATCTTTTTTATCGTCGAGCTTGTATATTCCCCAGAATGTCAGGCAAGTAAAAAACAAGTATGGAATTTCGGACATAACCATGGATGCAAATGATAACAATCCGTTGTTCAGTAGGATAAGGATTCCAACCGAAAAGACAAAAGCCGTACTCCGGGTGATATTTTTCATCCATGAAGCCAGTAAGCATACCGATATAAACATGAAAATGCCATTCAATATATGAAAGAATACGACATTGTTGATTTTGAAAAACATGAAAATACTCAGAAGTGCAGAATATCCCGGGGGGAAATGGCTTGCGGCAGCAGCTCCAGGAGAGTAAATGTCAGTATATCCGGAACCTTGTGCAATACTTTTTGCCAGCAGTAAATAACTGAAATTATCTCCGTTCAGATCTAACTTCTTATTGAAAATATAACTGTATGCAATCAGGAAAGTAAGAGCAAATCCTACAAAAATCAATAATGTAGTTTTCTTATTATTCATGTCTGTATTTGTTATTTGAATAAATTACTTTTGATTAATCCCCATTTAGAAAGCCTGTATACGATGGAAACCCGCAACACCCCCAGTCCGTAGATGGCGCTTCTAACAAGATTGATTGATGAAGCTTCCGGGAAGTATTTGGTGGGGCAGGAAATTTCTCCGATTTTGTATCCTTTATAAAATATCTGGGCAAGCATTTCATTATCAAAAACAAAATCATCCGAGTTCTCTTCTAAATTGATATTTTTGATCACATCAATAGAAAATGCACGATAACCGGTGTGGTATTCAGAGAGTTTTCTGTTCAGTAACAAGTTTTCAATCAGGGTAAGGATGCGGTTCGAGATATATTTGACGAGCGGCATTCCTCCCGATAAGGCGTCGCTTCCAAGGATGCGTGAACCTAGGACAACAGGATACAATCCGCTGGAAATAAGATAGACCATCGAAGGAATCAATTTCGGTGTATATTGATAATCGGGGTGTAACATGATGACGATATCGGCCCCTATCTCGATAGCTTTTTTATAGCAACTTTTTTGATTTCCGCCGTAACCTGTGTTGATTTCATGGCGGATGATGTGTTGGATTCCCAGTCGCCTGGCTTCTTCGACAGTTTCATCTTTACTGCAATCGTCAGTCAGAATGATTTCATCCACAATGTCGAACGGGATTTCCTGACAAGTTCTCTCTAATGTTTTTGCAGCATTATAGGCGGGCATGACGACTACAATTTTCTTTCCGTTTATCATGATATTGTTGATATTAACTGGATATTAATGGCTGTTTAATGAATTGCGTCTGTTGATGTCAGAACATTTTTGCCACTCGTTCTATCCCTGCTTTCAGGATATCGATTTCTTCTCTGGTGTTGTAGAAAGCCAGGGAGACTCTCACCGTTCCTTCTACTCCCAGAATATTCATCAACGGTTGTGCGCAATGGTGCCCTGTCCGGATAGCTATCCCTAATCTGTCCAGTAACATTCCCATGTCATAGTGGTGAATGTTTCCGACTAAAAACGATATGACGCTACTTTTGTGGTCGGAAATGCCAAAAATACGAATTCCTTCGATTTGCATCAATTGTTGAGTAGCATAATGCAACAAATCATCTTCATATTTTTTGATATTCTCCAATCCCAGGCCACTGACATACCGGAGGGCTTCCGCCAAAGCGGTAGAACCTACATAATCAGGTGTTCCGGCTTCGAACTTGAATGGCAATTCATTGAACGTCGTCTTTTCGAATGATACGGTCGCGATCATTTCTCCTCCCCCCTGATAGGGCGGCAATTGTTCCAGTAGCCTTTCCTTTCCATACAGTATGCCTACTCCGGTGGGTCCGTATATTTTGTGAGATGAAAATACGAGGAAATCACAATCCAAAGATTGTACGTCGATGGGAATGTGTTGGATGGCTTGGGCTGCATCTATCAATACCGGAATATTCTGGCTGTGAGCAATTCTGATGATTTTCTCTACCGGATTAATTGTTCCCAATACATTTGAAACATAAGTGATAGAGATTAACTTTGTTTTCGAGGTAATTAACTTTTCAAACTCGTCGATTATCAAATCACCTTTTTCATCAAACGGAATTACTTTCAGTTTGATGCCGGAAATTTCTTCCTGCAATTGCCAGGGAACAATATTGGAATGGTGTTCCATTGCAGAGATAATGATTTCATCGCCAGGTTTACAACAGGAGCGGCAGAAAGAAGAGGAAACCAGGTTGATGGCCTCGGTAGTTCCTCTTGTGAAAATGATTTCACTTGGAGATTGCGCATGTATAAATGACTGGACGGTTTTCCGGGCATTTTCATGTGCGTTAGTTGCTTCCTGACTTAAAAAATGTACGCCACGGTGGATATTCGCATTGATTGTGCTGTATACTTCTTCTATCTTACGGATGACGGGTAAGGGCTTTTGCGTAGTAGCTCCATTGTCTAGATAAACCAATGGCTTGCCATATATTTCCCGGGATAAGATAGGAAAGTCCGAGCGAATATCTTCTATACTTTTCACTTTTTTTAAAGTTCTTAGTTTCCTGTTGTTATCTTTGTTATATAACAAATGAAAATCTCAAATTATGGTGTATATTCCTGATATTTTTAATCAGATTGCTTCCAGTACGCTTGTCAGGTAATTCCAGAATTTTTCCACGGATGCGATTTCGACTTTTTCATCCGGGGAGTGCGGAAATTTGATGGTAGGTCCGAAAGAAACGATGTCCAATCCGGGAACATTCGCAAGAATGATTCCACATTCCAATCCGGCGTGCATTACCTTGACAGAGGGAGTTATTCCGTATTTTTGTTCATGTACGGATTTCATCACGTTCAGCAACGGAGAGTTGATATTCGGATCCCAACCGGGATATGCATTGCCGAATTCAACTTTGGCTCCGGCCAGCGCAAAGACACTTTCCAGACTTGAACAAAGGCTGTATTTTTTTGTTTCGGAAGAACTTCTTGCCAGGATCCTTATTTCGATTTTTCCTTCGGCTGATTTGACGATGGCCAGGTTGGAAGAGGTTTCGACTGTGTCTGGAAAATCATGTAGAAATCCGATAACGCCGTTCTGGCATCCCTCGATGGCATTGATCAAGGCATCCTGTATTTCTTCCGGAACGAGGGATTGAGGTAACTCCACTTGTTCCACAGTGAAACTGATATTGTCTTCCACTCCTTTATATTCTTCGATGAATAAATCCTGATAATCGGAAACCAATTCCCAAAAACCTTCACATTCATCGTCTCCCGGGATTGTGACGACAGCAAATGCTTCTCTTGGAATTGCGTTGCGCAGGGATCCTCCATCTATGGAAGCCAGGCGAGCGCCATAATCTTGTACAGCTTCTTTCAGGAACCGGAAGATCAATTTGTTTGCATTTGCTCTTTGCAGGTGTATGTCAACACCACTGTGACCTCCTTTTAGTCCGGTCAGGGATATTTTTACAGTGATGTCTTCTTTGTCTATATAAGTATCTTCTTTGTATTGGAAGCTGATATTTACATCCGCCCCCCCGGCGCATCCGACGTATAATTCTCCATCTAACTCCGAATCCAGATTCAACATGACTTTTCCGGAAATAAAGTCGGAACGAATATCCATGGCTCCGTACATTCCGGTTTCTTCATCGTATGTGAACAGCGCTTCGATAGGCCCGTGTTTCAGGTCAGCATCTTCCAAAACAGCCATCATGGCGGCGACTCCAATGCCATTGTCTGCTCCTAGGGTAGTCCCTTGAGCCTTGACCCAATCTCCATCGATATAGGCCTCTATGGGGTCTTTAGAAAAATTGAAGTTTGTGGTTGCATTTTTTTGAGGAACCATATCCAGGTGGCTTTGAAGAATTACCTTCTTCTGATTTTCAAAACCTGCATAGGCAGGTTTTTTTATAAGCACATTTCCTCCTTTGTCACAGATGGTTTCCAAACCAAGGGATTTTCCGAAGTGAGAAATAAATGCGATAATTTCCTGCATCTGTCCCGATGGACGGGGAATTTGTGTCAAAGCATAAAAGTGTTTCCAAACATTTTCAGGAACCAAATTAAGAATTGATTTTACCATGGTTTTACTTCTTTTTTTTGTTAATAATGGGTAAAGCTCCTATTGCCAGTATACCGACTAAAGCAATAAACAGATTTTGTATCAAATAAACAATAAATGCAAAAGATTTGGCATTAAGCATACTTACGCCTGCTCCTTCGAGGCATTCGCTCACGGCAAAGTGCCAGGCGCCTACTCCTCCTGGTACGGGCATGGCTACGGAAACACTGCTGACTCCGAAAGTTGTCAGCCCGGTTTTCCATCCCAAATCAGAAGTGAAATCGAAAGCGAAGAAACAAATGTAGAAATATAGAAAATATCCTCCCCAGATCAGAATGGTATAGAACAGGAAAAGCCACTTGTCTTTCATATGCCAGACTGTTTTTATTCCTTCCCATACATTCGACAACAATTCTTTCAATTTTTTGATGAGTTTGTTTTCTCTAAACCGGACAAAAACGAACCAGACGACAGCCGCTATCGTCGCAATGCCGACGTAAAGCCAGACGGAAGAAAGTTTTTCTCGGATAGCGTTCAATACATCCGGGTTGTCATGCAGGAAAGCCTGGAAAAAAGGGATATTTAAGGCGATACATACAAGCATAATGATGGCTACGATGATGGTATCGGCTAACCGGTCAATCAAAAGCGTTCCGAAAAGTTTGGAAAAAGAAATTTTTTCATACCTGTTTATAGCGCCGCATCTCCAGACTTCTCCCAGGCGTGGGATGGCATAATTAACGGCATAATTTCCTAAAACGGCGCAAACCAGATTGCTTTTTTTAGGGTGTCCGCCTAATGGTTCTATCAATAAATTCCAACGGAAAGCCCTGATGATATTTGCAAAGAGTCCGAAAATAAGAGAAAATCCTATGATATCGAAACGGACGCCACTTTTCCAGATTTGCATGATTTCTGAAAAATCGGTTTTCCTGTAAACCAACCATAAAATAAACAGACCGAGAGTAAGGGGGAGCAGTATTTTAAACGTCTTTTTTAAAGCAGTAGTAAAAGTCACAGGCATAAATCCATGTTTTTGCGTTTTTTTTGTATTTTTGTAACGCATGCAAAGATAATAAAGATTACTTTGCTCCCAAACTATTTTTATTTTGAAACGGAATGTCATCACCTGTAAAGCCTAAGAAATCTCTCGGGCAACATTTTTTGAAAGATATGCAAATCGCCCAATGCATAGCAGATACCATTGGCGATTATAAAAACCTGCCTGTATTGGAAGTCGGTCCTGGAACGGGCGTGTTGACCAGGTTCCTGCTGGAAAATGGAGCCAACCTGACGGTTGTTGAATTGGATAGGGAATCAGTCTCCTATTTGAAAGAACATTTTCCTCCGCTTTCCGGACGGATACTTGAAGAAGATTTTCTAAAACTTGATTTGAATAAGATCTTTTCTTCTCCTTTTTGTGTGATAGGGAATTATCCATATAATATTTCAAGTCAGATATTTTTTAAAGTGCTGGATTATAAAGATAAAATACCTTGTTGCTCAGGAATGATTCAAAAGGAGGTGGCTGAAAGAATTGCTTCTGCACCCGGTAAGAAAGCCTTTGGAATCATCAGCGTTTTGCTCCAGACCTGGTATGATATTGAATATTTATTTACGGTCAACGAGAATGTTTTTGACCCGCCTCCCAAAGTTAAATCGGCGGTAATACGGCTTGTCAGAAATAATAGGACATCTCTCGGATGTGATGAAAAACTTTTTAAAACAGTAGTAAAAACCGGATTCAATCAACGTAGAAAAACGCTGAGAAATTCACTGAAACCGTTATTGGGTAAAAATAATTCGATATATGCTTTGCCGGTTTTCGATAAACGTCCCGAACAACTTTCCGTGGAGCAGTTTATAGAATTGACCGTACTGGTAGGAGAAAATTTGCCTGCGGAATTATAGAATTGTACATATGAAAATCGTCGCCGTCAGGTTTTTGAATATCAATTCATTGAAAGGTTTTTTTGAGATATTATTCAATAAAGAACCATTTTTGAGTAATTCCCTTTTTGCCATTACTGGTCAAACGGGTGCAGGAAAAACCAGTATATTGGATGCTATAACAGTTGCTCTTTACGGGCGGGTGCACCGGCACGACAGAGATGCGTATGAAATCATGACCAGGCATACTTCCGAGTCTTTTTCGGAAGTGGAGTTTGAGATAGGGGATATTGTTTATCGTTCTAAGTGGTCGATCAGGAGAAGCCGGGGTAAAGTGGACGGAAATCTTCAGACACCGAAAATGGAGTTGAGTAAGGTATCGACGGGAGAGATTCTGATAGAACATCCTTTAGGTTCTGTGCAGGATAAGATCGTAGAAGTCTGCGGATTGGATTACAGTCAGTTTCTGCGTTCGGTTATGCTTTCACAAGGTGATTTTACCCGTTTCTTGAAAGCGAATGAAAATGAACGGAGCGAGTTGTTGGAAAAAATAACGGACACGGGAATTTATTCTGAAATATCAACTTTTGTTTTTCAGAAAGCGAAAGAAGAAGCGTTGAAGTTGAGTCTTTTATCTGAAAAACAGAAAGATATTGTATTGTTGACAAAGGAAGACCTGAATGCTCACCTCCGGACACTTTCCGAAATTATTACGGAAGAGAAAAATAAATCGGAGTTGAGAAATTTGCTTGTTCAATTCGAATCTGTAGTTAAACAAAAGGAAAAAGTTCGGAAAAAGACAGATGAAATACAAACGGAACTTCCCGGGATACAACGGAATTTTGATTTATTGACGACTCAATATATCGAGTCGGAAAAGCAATATATGCAATCAGATCAGGAATATAAATTGAATGTTCCGTTGTGGAGTGACGTAGAGAAAAAAGATTTATTAATTGCAGGTGAAGAAAAAACCATTCAAAGTGAAGAGATAAAATATCTTTCAAGTCTTCAATACATTGAAAAATTAAAACTTGAAAGAAAAGAAAAAGAGTTGTATGTTGAGACCATAAAGGAGAAATCGGATGCTGTTTCCAAACAATCGAAAGAATTGAAAGAACAGCTTGAGTTTTTGATATCCGGTCAGACTGTGGAGTTCTTAGAAGCGGAAGTTACGAAGTTGCCGTATACTATCGCTGTTTGTGAACGCCAGGCTGAATTGTCCGTACAAATCAAATTACAGGAAAATGATGTTGCTCGGATAATCGATCAAATAGCAATCTTTGAAGTTCAACTTAAACAGGAAACGGAAAATAGTCGGAAATACAAAAAAGAAATAGCAGATGCCGAGGAATTGTTGAAAGTATTGAAAGAGAATGCAGAACTTCAATTGCTGATCCAAAATTACGAAGAGGCTCGAAAGGAATTGAAAATGAATGAACCATGTCCTTTATGCGGTTCTACAGAACATCCTTTTGTGGAAAATAATTATATAGTCAATTATACGGAGGCTAAACAGAAACGAGATATTCAGGAGCAGAAATTAGATCAACTTAACAAGCAGTTGAATGAAAGTTTAATGTTTGTCAAAAAGTTGGAAACGCAATTAGAATCCATTGTCAATCAAAATAAAAAAATCAAAGAAGAGAGGGATCATGCCATTTTGCTTTTTAATCTCAATAACGATAAACTTCCTAAATCGCTGGATTTCAATAATGAAGATGTTATCCGGAGAATTGTTCTGACTAAAAAGGAATTACATCTTAAGTTGCAACATCAGCTACAGTTATACAGAAATATTGAAAAGCAAATAGCAGCGCTTGATCTAGAATGTGTCCGTTTACGTGAATCATCCGTTAAAACTATTTCCGATATTGAGAATATGAATAAGAATCAACTTGAAAAAGAAGAAGAACTGCGGTTGTCGGAGCAAATGTTGTTTCGGGAAAAGGAGATTCTTCATTCACTCAAGACGGAGCGGAAAAATGTTTTCGGAGAAAGAAACGTCCAATCCGAACGTAAACAATCTGAACGTTTGTTGTCCGTTCGACAACAGGAATTGGAGATCTTGCGAAGAAAAAGGGTAGAGGACGAGCAAAATCTGAAGATTGCCGGAAGCCGGTTGAATGACTTGAAGAAAGAGGACATTTTGTTGTCCGAACAATATAGACAGTTGTCAAAACGATTACAAGAGCAAATTCCGGGAGCATTTGAACAGGGTTTATCCGTGAAAATAGAAGAATTGGGAGAGACTATTTCCGTCCTGAATCAGGAAATCGGAAAAATAAAAGAAATTGTCAGAAACGATGAATTTCAAAAGAAACGCTTGAAAGAGACTCTCAATGCGGTCGAAATTCAAAAGAAAGAATCCGTCAGGTGGGAAAAATTGTCTAAGTTGATTGGTTCTGCAGATGGAAAGAAATTCAGCCGTTTCGCTCAGGGACTGACTTTATCTCGGCTGACGGAGTTGGCTAATTTACACTTGCTCAGATTAAGTGACAGATACAGAATTCTCAAAACTCCGGATGCTGATTTGTCATTGAAAATCATAGATCGTTATCAGGCGGATGTCATCCGGCCGATGAATACGCTTTCCGGAGGAGAGAGTTTTTTAGTCAGTCTGGCATTAGCGCTTGGGCTATCTGATTTGGCCGGAAGTAAAACTCAAATTCATTCCTTATTTATAGATGAAGGATTCGGAACGTTGGATGCGGAAACCCTGGACGTTGCTATTTCTGCGTTGGAAAATCTGCAAAACAACGGAAAGAGTATTGGAATTATTTCACACGTGGACGCTCTCAAAGAACGAATCACCACACAAATCCAGGTGCAAAAACGGACAGGAGGTTACAGTACAATCCGGATACTACCCTGAGTTTTTTCAGATTATCAAAAAGAATCGCTAACTTTCGCCCGTTTTTGTAATAACTAAAAAATAAAATGAAAGAATTTATCAAAGTACTCAGACGATTTGTTCCTCCCTATAAAAAGTTTTTGATACTCAGCATTTTGATGACTATTCTGTCTGCTTTGCTGACATTGGTTTCTTTCGGGACTATTCAACCTATTTTAAATATGTTGTTTAAGACGGAAGAAATGCATTATGAAGTCTATATGGATTATAATCTTCATTTTTTTTCTGTTGAATCCTGGAAAGGAGCGATAGAGGCATTGGAGAATAATATCTATTTTTATCTTTCGGAGGTTATTCAAGCACATGGCGCAGCTCATATGTTGGTTGTTTTGGGCTTATTCCTGATTGTAACAACTATTTTCAGAACAGGGGCGATGTACTTTTCGTCATTTTTTATGATACCTCTTCGCACGGGAGTAGTTCGTGATATCAGAAATCAAATCAATGACAAAGTGATTTCATTGCCTCTGGCCTTCTTTTCGGAAGAGCGAAAAGGAGATATTTTGGCTCGGATCTCAGGAGATGTCAATGAAATTGAGAATTCCGTGATGAGTTCCCTTGATATGTTATTTAAAAATCCCATTTTAATTATTATATATCTTACTGGGATGTTGATCATCAGTTGGCAGTTGACGATTTTTGTATTGATCATGCTTCCTATTGCAGGATATATCATGGGGCAGGTAGGAAAAAAACTGAAGAAAAGATCTGCTCTCGGACAGCAACAATGGGGCGGGTTGATGTCGCAGGTCGAAGAGACTTTGAGCGGATTGCGTATCATCAAGGCTTTCAATGCAGAGAAGAAGATTTCAGATAGGTTTCATCACGGAAATGACGAGTTTCGTAAAACGACCAATCGAATTTTCCGTAGGCAACAGTTGGCGCATCCGATGAGTGAATTATTGGGAACGATAACGATTGTGGTCGTGATTTGGTACGGCGGTTCCTTGATTTTGTCAAATAACAGTCCGATTGACGCTGCCGCTTTCATGTATTACCTGACTGTTTTTTATATGCTGATAAATCCCGCCAAAGATTTGTCCAAGTCGGTTTATTCCATTCAAAAAGGATTGGCTTCATTAGATAGGGTTGATAAAATCCTGAAGGCGGAATCGAACATTAAAGATCCTGTTAATTCGCAGCCGATAAAACTGAATAATGAAATTGAGTATAAGAACATTTGGTTCAAATATAGGGAAGCATGGGTTATCAAAGGAGTCGATCTGACTGTGCAAAAGGGAAAGACAATTGCTTTAGTGGGACAATCGGGTTCCGGTAAATCAACTCTGGTCGATTTGCTACCTCGTTTTTATGATGTGAATGAAGGCTTGATAGTGATAGATGATGTCGATATCAGGGATGCTAAAGTACATGATTTGCGCCAATTGATGGGCATTGTCAATCAGGAAGCAATCCTGTTTAATGATACATTCTTCAATAATATTGCTTTCGGTGTTGAAAATGCAACGATGAAACAGGTAGTTGACGCTGCAAAAATCGCGAATGCCCATGAGTTTATTATCGCTTCTGAAAATGGCTATGAAACCAATATCGGAGATCGAGGAGGAAAACTTTCAGGAGGACAACGTCAACGCATCAGTATCGCCCGAGCTATATTGAAGAATCCTCCCATATTAATATTGGATGAAGCGACTTCCGCTTTAGATACGGAATCGGAACGACTTGTACAGGAT
>JAVBSK010000187.1:0-9603 GCA_031556755.1 Bacteroidales bacterium
GAAGCTGTACCGTTGAATATATCATCTTCCTCCTCCTGGCATCCGACAAAAGTCAGGGAAAAAATGCCCAGTAGTAAAAGGGCGACATATCGATTTCTCATATTCTTATTCATCTTCTTTGTTTAATATACTTTCTACCTGTTCATAATAATCCCTGATATGTAATGAATCCGGAAGTACTTTTTCATTGTCGGTAACCTTGAATGGTTTGGGATACCTGTAGTAGTGATGACAAGCGCAAGATGTAGTATTGTTGTCTGAACGCAAGCCATAAGCAGGATTCTGTCCCCCCGGAAATAAATTCAACGCATTGATCCTATCGGAAACCACTTTTTGCAAGTCGTAGAAATTAATGCCCCATTTTGTTTCGAAATAACGTATGACATAGTCTTCTTTTGTTTTCAACAAGGCTTTACCTCCCATTTTATTGATTTTGTCATCCCATGATTTTTTGCTGTTCAGAAGCATGATTCCTACCATTTCCGCAAAATCTTCATCAGTACTAGCCATGGCATATGCCGAAACGAATCCTTTTTCATTGGCTACGGAATCGGATGTATTGTACCAGGTTGAAGTGTAATCGTTTGGCGTTATTTTCTTAAATTCTTCATCATACAGTTTTTTTTGATGAAGGATGTGCGCAAACTCATGATGAATCGTATGCAAAATCGTTTCATACGTAGCTGGATTGCTTCTGTCGAACTCATTCGTTTTGTAAATCAAGATCTTGACTCCGCCTTCTGCTGTTCCTAAAACTTCTGTTCCATTGTCCGGATTGAGACCTGCGCTACCAATCAACAAAAATTGTTTAGGAATGTTGATTTTCAGGAAATTGTCTCCGGCAATTTGGGAATAGGGTTGCACATAAGTTGTATCGATAATGTGCATCAACGGTTTTACCTTACTTAAAAAAGGAGGAATCAGGTTGTAAGACATGTTGGTTTCACTTTCTTTCCAACGGTAAATTGTCTCGACATTATAAGGCCCCATATAAACATCATAAAGATATTGATCGGTACTGTTCAATATTTTAGTTTCGTCCGGATTAAAAATAGAAGGCCCTAAATCTTCTTCGGAACAAGCACACATTCCTGTTAGGAAAACAGGGATTAGCATTTTTATGATTGACTTCTTCATTTGCTTTTTTATTAAAGTTTAATACGAAATATTTATCTCGGATTAGGTGTCGCTCCTGTTGATAAAACAGAATTCGGTAATTGTATTACTTTACGAAGATCGCCTTTCTTTAAAATATCTGTTTTTTTACCATCGGAAGAGGTATGGGTGATTTCCATATCGAAACGACGGATGTCGAACCAGCGCAAACCTTCATGCAGAAATTCCTTTCTCCGGGTATCGACAACTACTTCCAGTAAATTCCTGGATTGTGCGGGAATTTCGTAGTTAGGAGATAAATCTTTGTACAAATAGTTGTTTGTATAACTGTCGATTTTAGCCTGGTTGATCAGGTGAGTTTCAGGTTTGTATCCTTTAATCCTTTTAGAATAAAAAAAGTTCAGATCGTTAATAGCCAGGTTGATACTTGCTGCATCTCCTTTCATGGCGTAAGCTTCAGCCCTATTGATAAGCGCCTCTTCTATGTTGATGATGGGATGGATGATGTAGTAATATCCGGTTGCTGCTTGTGCAGACGTCCTTTTGAAGTAATATTTGAGCTTAGCCATCCTGACGGATTGTTCCGTACTTCCGATAAATGTATAAGCGATGTCTCCTCCGGTAACATTTCTCTTGTTGTATATTTCATTCATGACAGGAGTGCTAAACTTGTATCTGGCGCTGACTCCACAAACATACCAGTATGACATTTGGGAAGCGACTAACAGGTTACTGTTTTCCTGTGACGAATTATAGGTATTTAGTAGGACATCTACTTGCATATTTGCATATTTACCGTTCCAGTCGCGTAAGAGAGAACGAGGGTCATCTATACGGAGCGCCATGTTAGCATATTCTATTGCTTTGTCCCAATTTTGTTTATAAAGAAAGAAACGGGAAGCGAATGTTGCCGCGCCTGTTATTCCGAAATGGTATTTGGGAGCGGAATATTCGGCGGCGTCTATATATTTAATTCCTTTGACCAAATCGGCTTCTATCAGATCATACATTTTCTGTACGGTTAATCTTTCATAAACCTTAAAAGGGTAAGTCTCTGTTTCGGTTACATAAGGTAACGCCAAGTCATTTGCCGCTGTTTGGGGGTTGTAGGTTGGAGAGAATATGTTGACCAACATGAAATGAGCATAAGCCCGACATATCAAAGCTTCTGCTATTTCCGCCCTGCATTCTAACGTATCCAGTTTGTTATAGCATGCTTCCAAAACAGCATTTGCTTGTGAGATTGCAGCATAACAAGCGATAAAGTATGAAGCGGGAGTGTCTTGTGTCCTTGCCGAAAAATCTTCCCACCAATAGGCTTCCCTGATAAAATCGAAATCATTACTACCCGCACCCACATCCGTTACGTTATCGGTCATTGTTTCCGTAAATGCAAAATAGGAAGTTTCAGGATAGGCGAAAACCAACGCCATGGCGGCATCCTCCCTATTTTCTATAATAGGTCTGGGATCCGGATCTACCGACAAAAAATCATTACAGGAAGATAACAGCAGTCCTGTAATACAAGTTAAGTATATAGTTATTTTTTTCATATTTATTTCTATCTGTTTTTTAGAATCCAACTCTCAATGTCATTGTAATTTGGCGAGGATTCGGCATCGCAACCCCTCCTGATTTGAGGAATTCAGGATCCTGTCCGTTCAATTTTTTATCTGAGTATAACAACGCGATATTCGATGCTGAAAGTTTCAATTGCAATGCTGTCATATTCAGACTCTTGAGGGTGCTTGGATTAAAATCATAGCTGACAAATATTTCTTTCAGACGGATATAATCCCCTTTGGCTATCCTGATATTAGAATAATTGTACGCATTATAAGTCTGTGCATAATTAGAATTTCTTGAATATTGCGAATAAGAGAGTAATACAGGAACATTGGTATATTTTTCATCTCCTCTGATTACCCAACGATTCTTCATTTCTTTAGGAGTGACATCCACATCCGAATATGCAGCTTTGAATATCGGATCCAATCTCACTACGTTACCGAACTGATAGGTGAAGAAGATATTCATTTTCCAGTTTTTATATGTAAAATCATTGTTGAAACCTCCCTGGTAAGGAGCGTCGGTAGGTCCTTCATATACCAGGTGTTGTAGGTTTCTTGTTTCCTGGAAGTTAACGCCGGTAGAAGAGACTCTTCCGGTTTCATCTATGACCAGAGGAATTCCGTCTTCTGTCAAACCTTTATATTGCAGGGAAAATATACTCTTGGTGGGATATCCTTCCAGATCGCCTCCATAGGCTGATACCAGTGTAAGTACGTTTGGATTGGATTTCAAGTCAGTAATTTTGTTTTTTACATAAGAAAACGTCAGATTGGAGTTCCATTTGAAAACCGGAAGATCAAGTATGCCTCCTCCCAGTGAAAATTCGAAACCTTTGTTCGTCAATCCTGCATAATTGGCAACCCGTTGAACTTTTCCTCCATAGCCAGGTACAGGCACTCGTGCAATCAAGTCATAACTATTCCTGTCGAATACATCAAGGCTGAGGTTCAAACGATTTCTCCACAAGCCGAGTTCCACTCCGAAATCCAGCTCATATTGTTTTTCCCAGGTTAAATCGTAATTAGGAAGAGATTCTATAGCAGTACCCATTTCGTTATCGTCAGAAGACGCCCTGTATGTGGGAGAGGTTCTCATGACTCCCATTGCACTTCCTCCCGGAGCGGGAACAGCATTCAAACCGTACGTCAAACGAAAACGCAATTGAGAGATATCTTTCATGTCAGCCATGAAAGTTTCTTCTTTGGCATTCCAGGCTCCACTGACATTCCAAGTCGGTAACCAGTCTGCTTTTGCATTCCTTCCTAATTGATTTGTTCCATCAAAACGTCCGGTCAGGTTCAGAATATATTTCCCCAAATAAGAGTAGCTTGAAGTAGCGAAAAATGCAGCTCCGCGAGAAACGGTAGGTGTCAGCCCAAAATAATTGAAACTGTTTTCCAGGTTCATTTTCATCATCTTCACTTCTGTGGCGGCAACGGCTTCATCATACATGTATCCGTAACCGATGAATCCCGAATTATCTCTTTCTGTGGATTTCATTTCCGCACCCAACAGGAAGTTCGTAGCATGCACTTCATTAAAAGTTTTATTATAATTAGCAGTTCCCCTGAGATACAGGTTGCTCATTTCAAATTCTTCCGTTGCATAAATTCCTCCTCTTGGCAGTACACATTCTGGATTGGCCGTAGGATTAGACGGATCGGAATATAAGAAAGGGTTGCGTCTGGCCACTTCGGAATTTTCTATGCCCTGAGCGCTATAAGCGGTTCCGGCGCGGTATGCTTGCGCTACGTTGGAGTTTTCCTTAATGATTTCTTCTGTTTTGGATTTTACGTAACGATAAGAAGCCAGGAAGTTGATATCTAACCCCTTGGTGGGTTTCCATGCCAGATCCGTTTGAAATTTCAAGTCCATTTGAGTGATTTCCATGAAATTGTTCATCAACTCATTTTTGATATTGAAAGGAGCGTAATTCATCTTGTAATAAGTGTCCGGATCCAATGCCCGACTGGTATTCAACGCATAGCTGAATGGGTTGATGTCGAAATCACGACTGAATTCTCCTGAAACAGGGTCCATATTTTGTTGTTGCGTTCCCGGAGCTTTCTGGTCACGGATAGACCCAGTCGTTAATAAGGTCAGAGTAAGTGTTTTCGACAAATCCGTCGCTGAATTGAAGTTCCCCGTGAAGCGTTGAACTTTGTCCGCCTCAGTCCATCCCGGATCGTTAAACACACTGAGGGACGCATAATTGCGATTCTTTTCCGAACCGCTACTCATACTCACGGCGTAGTTTTGTGTGATGGTTTCCTTAAATAGTTCATCAAACCAGTCCGTATTGCGGTATTCTGCACTCTGAAGATATGATTTCTTTTTATTGGCGGGAAGGAGAAACGTTCCGTCAGCAGGATTCAATACGCTCAGGGAAGACCACATGTGTCCGTAAAGTCCGGTATTGGAAGCTGAGTTTACATTAGAATAATTCATCCAGCCTTTCATGTCCATTTCGTTATAGACGTCCATTTGTTGTTGGGAATTCATGATATTATAATCCCTGTAAACAGGTTTCAATCTGATTCCGAATTCTCCGGTGAAATTGATTGACGCACTTCCGGCCTTTCCTCTTTTGGTCGTGATAACGACTACTCCGTTCATGGCTCTTGCTCCATAAAGCGCAGAGGCTGATGCATCTTTCAAAATCTGAAAGCTTTCGATGTCGTCTGCATTCAATCCGGCGACCGCAGAACTAATCAATGTCACGGCGTCTCCAGAAGACAAAGCATCGGCAGAAAGTTCGACCACATCTTCCAGTATTACTCCGTCAACGACCCAAAGAGGTGTTTGATTTCCGAAAATAGAAGAAGAACCACGTACTTTCATTTTGGGAGCGGCTCCGAAAGTTCCCGAAACGTTCTGCACCGTAACTCCGGCGGTACGCCCTTGTAACATGTGGCTGACATCGGCCATTCCTTCTATTTTCGTGTCTTTCCCCTCTATTTTATCGGCAGAACCGGTAAATAACTTCCGGTCGATCTTTTGATAACCAGTGATGACTACCTCTTCCAGGGTTTGGTTGTCTGGTTTGAGTCGTACGTTCATGACCGATTGAACAGGAAGTTCTTGCGTTATCATACCTACATAGCTGAATGTAAGTTTCTTTGTGCCTTCGGGAACCGATAGACTGAAGTTCCCGTCGAAGTCCGTTACGGTTCCTACTCCGGAACCAACTATTACAGAAGCACCGATCACAGGTTGTCCGTCTTCTGTGGAAATCACATTTCCGGTTATTTTCTTTTGAGCGAAAGTAACCCCTAATGTGGTCAACAGAACTAGAAATGCTAAAATTAATTTTCTTTTCATATTCAAAATCAAGACAATGAAAAATTGCCGTAAATTACATTAAAGAACGCAAAAATAATAAAAAAAAGGAAAGTGTATCTCTTCATGCAAAGAGCCAGTAAAGCCTCCTGAAAATAATTTAATACGTATTTTTGTTATTTGTGAGCAAATTAATATCAACTATTAAAAATCTTCTTTTATAAGGTAGTTTTTGTTTGTATTTTACATACAAATTGAAACTTTTGTTTCAGATTGAAATTATTTCAATCCGGCTTCCACGACTTGTTTAATTGTTTCGCTTGTGTCAGATATAAAAGCGACAACATGACAATTGTTTATATTGGCATATCCGCCTTTTTCCCACCTGAATGGGATTTTCTTTTGATACGTTTTTTCAATGGCAACTCCTTTCGAAGCTAAACCATTTATCATTTCGGAAGAGGAGGTGATCGCTGTCCTCAACACATGTTTGTGATTGTAGTCACGGATAATTCCTCCCTCTGTGTTGGCGTCTTTTTGTAGTCCGATGATTCCGCTCTCTGTAATCAGTACAGTCAACTTATATTGACCTTCGATGTTTTTTCTGGGAGTCGCAGTTACTTTAACGGTCAACACACTGTCGGGGTTTGAAAAGCTGTTTTTTATTTCCAAATCGAAATCAGGCAAGTTCCTCAGTTGACTTGTTACAAGTCCGTTCCATTGGCTGTGTTGGAATAATCTTCCAGAGGAAAGATTGATCCGGTTGATCATTCCCATTGGAAGGGTTACCGGTTTGATGGTATAAAACTGAGTAAAATAATCATTTCCGATATTGCTGGTCAGTGTATCTGGGCTTCCCAGGGAAGATGCATTGCTCAGGTTCACATGATTGGATATTACAATGACTCTTTCCGGATATAAATCCTGTAAACCTTCTGCAACTCCAGCGGCTTCTGGACAATTAGAACATCTCATTCCGGTGAAATCTTCTATCAATACCCGTTGTCCCTGCCAGTCTATATCAGGCAGAGGAGTCAGATAGTCATCTTCTGCTATTTTATCACAGGAGTGAAATACTCCTGAAATCACTAAAATGATGGATAATATGAAGATAATTTTATTTCTCATTTCAATTTTGATTATTGAATTGTTAAAATGTAGATGTAATTGCAATGTTGAATCCGTTGGTAGCCGGCATATAACGGCAAACGCCTCCTGAGCAATTCACTCCTGCCCGTGTGCGTCCGTATCCCACTTGTACACGATTACCTCCCTGCGTATAGGCTACGGCGCCGGAATAATAGTGTTCGTCCGTGACTCCGTAGTTATACATGTCTGAGACGGAAAAAAACCATTTGGGAGCTATCGAATATTCCAGTCCGAGATATGCCCAGTTGCCATTGTCTTGTTTAGTCCATAAATGTTGGGCTTCTAATCGCAAACTTTTCTTTTTATCTATATTGTAAGTGACATCCCCGACTACAATATTCGCTTTAACATCTTCTTTTTCGAGTTCCGTTAAGATTACCCCTTGATTGTAAAAGAGATTCATGTACATTAGAATCGCTTTCCAACTCCGGTCGAATTTCTTAGTAATTTCGAAATTGAAATCCTGATAGTACAATTCGTCCCCGGCTTTAAAAAATGGAGAATCGTATCCGTAGGTTCCATCCGGATTCAGGGGATCGGAGGATGTCCAGTTCTTAACGATCGACTGAACCCTGGAATAGTTCGCTCTCAGTTCGGTTCCATATTTACCTCCTAACAAAGTTCCTTTGGGAATAGTATAGGTAATATCTCCCGAAATCGCCATTTCTCCTTCCGGTTGGGTTTCATAAGGATACATTGCCGGCAACACATAAGTATGTTGGCGAGTTGTAGATGGGAGATAGTTGATACTTAACATATTTCCCTGTACCCTGCGATCGCTTTTATATGACATGTTGTCAACTCGTTTAGCGGTAACCATTACTCCTAAGCCTTTTTGAGCGTAAGTTCCTGTAAGTAACAAGGCTTGTCCCGGCCTGAACATGTATTCGTTTGCCGCAGACGGATCGTTGTATTTGTAAGCATACTCACCTTGTAAGCCGAAATTACCGTATGAAATATTGGCCCTACCAGCCAATGCCGCGACGTTCTCCGGAAAATTTACCTGCATGGTATCTACAATATGCAAGGTTTTTTCCTGATATTTACTCATGATTCCTCCTCCAAAAGTCATCCTTAATTTGCTGTCTTTCATGGAAGAAAGGATTTCTCCTAAGGATGCTTCCGCATCAAATCCACGTAAAATTCCATCGCTGTAATCCCAGTAATAACGTTGTTTGCCGATAAGACCTTTCATTGTGAGCCCATTGGCAGGCATAAATTTAACCAATGCTCCGTTTACTGCATTATCCAGTCCCAGATCTGCATCTCTGTACGCTCTGAATATCAATCCGTTCCCAAACTGCTCGTAAAAACTACCCAATGTGATTTCGAATTGTTTGGATATGAAATTCGCATAGTAATATGAAATTCCCTCACCTTTGTATTGAGCATCGGTTCCAATCATCGGATCAAGGTAAAATTCATAACGCATTCCTGCCGAGAAATTACGCAAGCGATATTGTAGTTCTCCAAAGCCATTGGATAGTACCTTTTCCGGAACATCTGACGCTCCGATGATCGAATCTTCCAAGTAATATTGGGCGTTGATTTGAAGATTTCCGGAAACAGTTGCCCCGTCAAAGAAATCCTGGGCTGAGCTATTGGAAAAAGAACAAATAAGAACGATGGATAAGATCCAAAATAAGTTTAATTTTTTCATCTTTATTTATTCGGAAACAGATTCGTTTTTCAATAATTTTTCCACGACCTCAATGATTTCATTTTCGCTTCCCTGAGAGAAAGTAGTGTGTTGCCACACGATATTTCCTTTTCCGTCAACGATGAATGTATGAGGAATGTTTCCTACGTTCATTGCTCTTTTGAATTCGCTGTTGATATCAAGTAAGACAGTATAGTCCCAATTTTTTCCTTTCACGAGAGGGGTCACACCTGCGGAACTCCGGCTATCGTCTATAGAAACGGCATATAATTTAACGCCGGTATCTTCCACCCAATCTTCATAAATATCATGTATTGTGCTTAATTCACGGAGACAGGGTTTGCACCAGGTCGCCCAAAAACTGATAATGAAAGGTTTCCCGTCATTGTAAAGAGTTGCCGTGTTAACGGTATTTCCTTCTATATCTTTCAATTCAACAGAAGGAAGACTGTTTTTCTTTTCCGAAAGGTTAACGTCTTGTGCGTTTACTCCACCTGCAATAGCCAATAAAATGATTATTGAAAAAAAAGCCCTTTTCATATTATTTTGTTTTAAATTTGAATGATTCTTTGCAAATGTACATGATAATTTCTTAAAATCTCGCTTATAAAGAGAAAAATCTATCATTTTGTAAATAACAAAATATGAATCCGTCGATTTGAATTTGTCTGAAAAAACCTAATTCGCACATAATCTGACGAAAAACTTTGATTCTTTATCTGTTTTAATTTCTACAATATAAGTGCCACGTTTCCACGAGGAGGTAGGGATAGAGAAAAAACTAACACCTTTTATGTTATTTTTATAAATGTTTCTTCCCATCATAT
>JAVBSK010000127.1:0-5230 GCA_031556755.1 Bacteroidales bacterium
CTCCCCCGAATATTTTTCGTAACTTCCTAAATACAAGACCGTTGCAAAATGATTATTTTTCATCTTGTTTATTCTTGCCCTCTTTATCCTTTCGGATTATGAGGTTACGCAGGAAATCAAGGGCTTTCGTCCGATTGAACGGTTTACGGTCGAAAACCTTTTCCTGTTGGTCGTAGATGCTTCCGAAACTGCAATTGAATATCTTTTCAAAAGCATGTGCAATCTGGTTCAGGTGTGCCGGCTTTCCGTTCCGTTGGAATACTTTCTTTGAGAAGAAAAGAGCTACAACAATCTCCCCTAAAGCAACAATCCCCAAGTCTTTTGACTTAGGGAGAATATAAAGGTCGGAAACGAATGTTTGTTGATTGGATGGACGGAACTGTTCGGGATAGCAAATTTTCAGGCGCAACAATTCCAGTTCGCCGTCAAGAAAGGACAATGCTTTTTGTAGGTAGGCAAATTTTTGGGCATTTTTCCCCCTGCTCGTACCGATATACAGTTTGTAAATGTGCCACCTCAATACGAGTGAGATTAAGCGACCGAAAGATAGTTTGCTTATCATCGGAATTGCTCACGGCTTCCATATGTACGGTAAACTGTGCATAGGCATTTTGCATTTCTTCATTTGTTACTGTTTGCGAGGGGTTAGCCAATAGGCTGAAAATCCTCATGTGTAATACATCATTCATAAGCATAAAATTTAAAAAATTGATATTTAAATGGCCGAAGCCTTCGTTTATGCAGAACGACTTATTTGATTTATACCAACAATACAATTGCTCCCATAACAATCAATAACCCTCCAGCGATGCTTTTTATATCTGCTGGTTCATGTAAGAATAAGAAAGACATAGTCATTACAAATACAACGCTCAACTTGTCAATTGGGGCTACTTTCGACACATCGCCTGTCTCCAATGCCTTGAAATAAAAAATCCATGATAAGCCTGTTGCCAAGCCCGACAAAACGAGAAACAGCATGTTCGTTTTGCTGATTTCCCGCACTTCCTTCATTTGTCCGCTACAAAAGACAATACCCCAAGCAAGCAACAGTACAACAAATGTACGGATGGCTGTCGCCACATTTCCATTGATTCCCTTTACCCCCACTTTTGCTAAAATGGCTGTGAGTGCAGCAAAGAAAGCCGACAATAGTGCATAGTATTTCCACATATCTTTATCGATTATTATTACAACTGTTCATCATACTTCAATACGCTATCTTTTTTCTTGGCAGAATGCCCGAAATTGTAGATAAATCCGAAATAGAATATTTGTGATGGTCGCTTTCTTTCCACTCTTTCTTTCAAATGCGACGTATCTATGACAGTTACATTTTTATACGTATTCAACAAATCAGAAACGGTAAATAGGATAGATGCTTTTTTGTTGAACAAGTCATATTTTGCACCCATATTCAGGATAAATGAAGGTTCTCGATACCCTTGTGGTGTCAATAATTTGGCGGTATAACGTGCATTAAACTGAGCCATCAGATTCTTCATAATATTGAAATTTCCGTTGAAAGCAGCATACCACGAAACAACAGATTTATTATTGCTATACCCTAAATCGCTTGCATCAATAACATTATAGAAAATATTTGAATTGAGGTTGAAGATTGCAAATTTTCCGATTGAAGAATTAATGATAAATTCAATACCGGACGATTGACTGGATGACATATTTTCTTTTGTTGTCCACATAACGGAATCGTTGACGAAAGTGGATACCTCTGTCATCCGATTAAAAATATTACGATAGTAGAGTGTGGCGAGGAAAGCTGTTGAATTCTCCTTCAATTGATAACCTAACTCTATCGAATGTATTTTTTCGGGTTTCAGGTAGGGATTGCCCGAATGTACATTCAGTGGGTCGCGATATTCAGGAAACGGATTCAGGTCATCTCCTTCGGGGCGGTTTATACGAAGGCTGTAATTCAGTTGCAATTCGTTTTTATCGTTTAACTTATAGGATGTATGCAACGTTGGGAAAACATTGGTATAATTATTCGGTATAACTGTATCTGTGGAAATTAATTGGGATTTAATATATGCCCTTTCTGCCCGAAGCCCACCCATTAGTCCGAATTTTCCGAAAGTGGTTTCATAAGTAGCATATAACGCATAAATATTTTCATTGAAAATAAAATGATTGGTTTTGGTATTGTCTGTTACCCAAGTCGTATTTATCAGATTTTCGGCATGATAGTTCATGTCGGCTTTATCGAGTTCTATCTCCGTTCCAAAATCTATTTTGGAATCCTCGTTAAAAGGATGTGAGTAATTCGCACGTATCAAATTTTCAGTTCCATTTTGCCAAATTAAAGTGTTATCTTTGGTATCGTGCTTAACAGGATAAATGTATTGATTGGTATATTTATTATCTTCTTGTTCTTGTGATGACGAATAGGTATAGTCAATCGTTAAGTTGTGATTTTCGCCCCAATTATAGTCATATACGGCACTAAATTCCACATCTTTTTGGTATTCGTCGTCATGCCTGTAACGATTATAATTATTTGTCGTGTCACGGGCATTATTCAAATATAGATTGTCGGTATTCTCTTTTCTCAAGAAACTCATATAGGTATATCCGGCGGCTATTTCCAAATTACTCTTTTTATTGATTTCCCAGTTAATACCACCTCTGACTAAATGTGAAACAGGACTGGCCGAACTATTTGTGTTCTGGTAGATATAGGAATTTTCTTCTGTAATCGAATCTGTTCTTGTGCGGTTATCGTAAGAGTAACGGCTGCGGTCGTCAAAGCGGATTCCATAACTTGCGAAAAAGTTTACCTTTCCCGGATTGTAGTTGAACGACAGTGTAGAATTATAGCGGTTGCTGTTTCCTACATTCGCTGAAATTGTTCCGTTAATTCCCTTTCTTTTCTCTTTCTTCAAAATAATATTGATAATGCCGGACGTGCCATCGGGTTTAAAACGGGCAGAAGGATTGGTTATTACTTCTATACTTTCGACACTATTTGCTGGAATTTGCTGTAATACGGATGCCCTACTTACGGTTCCCGTCATAGAGGACGGTTTTCCATTAATCAGGATTTGTACATTTTCAGAACCGCGCAAACTAACATTACCATCAATATCAACCTGAACCGAAGGAATATTTTGCATCAAGTCGCTGACTGAACCTGATGCACTCATCAGGTCTTGCCCCACATTGAATACCTTTTTGTCTATTTTATTTATGTAGGTTGATTTTTGAGCAATTACCACCACTTCGCTCAGGCTTTGGGCAGATTCCATCAGTTCCAAATCCTTTAATTCTATTAAGGAATTTTTCTCGCCAATAGAAAATCGGATTGGAGTTATCATTTCAAAACCGAGAAAGGAACATTTCAAGGTATAATCACCAAAGGGAATATCTTCGATTGAGAATGCTCCTTTGGAATCACTAACCGTTCCAGAAATAAACTTTCCACTGCTTTCTGCAAGCACTTCGATACTTGCATATTCAACGGGTATACGGGATGTTTTTTCGATAATATTTCCGTTTATCTTGCCTTGTCCGAATAACAGAGCTGTTTGAATTGAAAACAGGATGATAAGAAGCAATTTCATAAACATTTGCATTTTAATGATGCAAATATCAATGTCGATTTTGAAGAAATTTTGAATCAAGGTATTCCATTCTTAAAAAATGCATGTAAGGCTTAATCCTAATTTTCCTTCGTTATAGGAGGGAATTATGAAAGAAGTGATTTTTTTATCTTCTTTGCAGAACACTTTTTGAAGATAAGGATATGTCCAATAAACTATTTTAGTGGATAAAATTCCGATTCCTGCGCCCGCTACTACGTCACTTACCCAATGCTTGTTATTATAAACGCGGGAAATCCCGATAAGTGTAGCCATACTGTATCCACCGACACTTATCCATACCGATTTATCTTTGTATTCCTGATGCAGAAATTCGGCAGCTACAAAGGCTGTGGCTGTGTGTCCGGAGGGGAATGAATGATTATTTGAACCATCGGGACGTTCACGCGAAGTAGCGCATTTGGTAGTATAAATAATACCTCCTTCCAATACATTACTCAGTCCGTAAAGAATAAACATATCAGACATTTTGTGAGTGCTTTTCACTCCGCACAATTTCATCCCGAAGGCTGCAACTGCCGGGGAAAATTGGAAATAATCATCCCAACCGTTATACCACATGGAATTATCTTCGAGCAGTTCGTTTTTGGTGGAATGATCCAATTGCCGGATTGCATCGGATTTAAATGAGAGCATTCCATAAGCAATCATTGCCGAAGGCACTGCAATGCCTATTATCCCGGTAACCTTATTCGAGTGTTTTTGCTCTTTAGCAAGACTGTCCGATAAGGTTACCGTATTTTGTGCTGATATAAAAAACGGGTAGCCTACCGAAAAAGATAGGATTGATAAAGTCCTCAAAATGTTCATTTTTATGCTTTTTTGCGCAAAGATGAAAATCGATTTTGAAGAAAATTCGAATTAGATTTCAAAAACATGAATTGGTTAACCAAAAACTACCGTAAACCGATGTGTTTCGTTTTCGTAATCGTAGGTAATATCCCATCCGTATTGGATACAGATTTGTTTTACAATAGCAAGTCCAAGCCCACTTCCTTTTACTTTTTCGTTCATCCGTCCGAAACGGCGGAACAGGATTTTTTGGTTTAACCCCTTACCGGTTCCGGTGTTGGAAACAATCAGTATATTTTGTTTCAAGTCAATGGAAAGATTGCCATTAGAGATATTGTGTTTGATGGCGTTTGTAACCAAGTTATTTATAAGACTTTCCAATAAGGTTTTGTTTGCCTGAACCGTCAGGTTTTTATTGTTGACGTTGATTGCTGTTATGATGTGATTGGTCTCTGCCTGCTCCATCAGGAACGAAAGGGAATTATCTAAAATTTCCGCCACATTCAGGTTTTGTGTATCTAAGAACTGCAAGTTGTCTATTTTAGCCAATAACAACAGATTTTTATTCATCCTTGTCAGCCGTGAAGTCGCTTCGTATAAGGATTGCATGATTTGCATCTGGTTTTCACTTAAATCCTGCTGTTGTAGCATAATATCCAATTTAGACTGAAAGACGGCTAATGGTGTCTGCATTTCGTGGGAAGCATTCTCTGTAAATTCTTTTTGAATCTTATATGCTTGAACACTATTGACAATCAGTGCTTCAACAGCTTTATTCAGTTGAGAAAACTCGCGGATATCGTTAGTCGGGAAAG
>JAVBSK010000178.1:0-7296 GCA_031556755.1 Bacteroidales bacterium
GAAAAGAAATCCGGTGAGTTCCGGTGTCCGAATAAATCGATAAAACAACAACGGCAGCCATATTGAATATCGGTACCGTTATTCCCATCATGATAGAAATAGGCCCCATCGCTTCATTTCCATACATACCGGTCGCCAAAGGAATTCCATAAATCAGGAAATTACTTCGGTATATAGCCTGAATGATGCTTCCGCGCTGTCCCTGCCTTTTTACAAACAGAGGAACAATCAGTATGGAGATTCCGATAATAACCAGAATGGCGATTGATGAAAGAATCACCAACCGGCTATTCATCAACTGAGGAGAAAAAGTTGTCCTAATGTTCTGAAACAACATGAAAGGAAGACAAAGTTTGAAAACAAACTTATTCGCTTCCGAAAGAAATGTGTCGGATACAAACTTGAACTGACCGGCAATATAACCTGCCGACATCATGAAGAACAGAGGCGCAACAACATTAACCGAAAATAAAAAATTATCCATACGGAATTATCGGAAAAATGAAAAAAAATGAAGAAACTGAAAAAATAAAAGACGGGAAATAATTCACGCCGATTCACTCTCTGCCATCCTTATTCACTGTGAATTAACTGCAAAAATACGGAAATTAAGACATTTTCTTTCAATGTATTGAATCAAATGATATTTTTTCTCGTTTTTTTGTAACTTTGCAACGATTTTACAGTCTACTTAAAGAACACTAATATAAATATTCATTATTTAATATCTATAAAAAGTATGAAACGTATTGGAATTTTAGTAACATCAATGTTATTTGGCCTTGTTCTGGCTTTTCCGCAACAGTTTTCATCGGCTTTTGCACAAGGAAAGGCAGAGATCAAATTTACGGAAACTTCTTTTGATTTTGGAAAAATTCAGGAAGCGGACGGTGATGCAAGTCATGAGTTCACATTCACCAACACAGGCGACGCCCCATTGGTATTGAGCAGGGTTACTGCATCCTGTGGTTGCACCACTCCTGAGTATTCTAAAGAACCGATTGCTCCTGGTAAAAAAGGAGTTATCAAAGCAACTTATGGCGCCAAAGGACGTCCGGGCATGTTCACAAAAACTATTTCTGTCTATACAAACGTACAGGAAGCCCCGATTACCTTAACCATAAAAGGAGAAGTTATTCCTATTCCTCCGAAAGAATAATCCCTTATTACAGAAAATAACGAAAGAGTGTGTCTGAAGTCTTGAACTTACGGCACACTCTTTTGTTTTGATATTTGACCGGATTTGATTAACTTCACGGCTCATTTATCTTTCAAAACATGCGACATCCTGAGAATGATCCTCAATATACCGGATTAACTGTCAATAAAGGGATTACACAACCTCCCTCCGTTAGCCCTTATCTGAAGAAAAAACTTCAACGCAAAATTTATACTTCTGCGGAATATGTAGAGGAAATACTCAAAGGAAATATAACCGTATTGAGCCAGGCGGTTACTCTGATTGAAAGCAATAAATACGAACACCAGCAAATCGCACAGGAAATCATAGAAAAATGTTTACCTTATTCCGGAAGATCCGTTCGTATCGGCATCACAGGAGTTCCCGGAGCCGGGAAAAGTACATCTATTGATGCATTCGGTATGCACCTGATTCGTGACCGGAAAAAGAAATTAGCCGTTCTGGCGATAGACCCGAGCAGCGAACGGACAAAAGGCAGTATCTTAGGAGATAAAACAAGGATGGAAGAACTTTCCCGTGAACCCGACGCTTTTATTCGTCCTTCCCCATCAGCAGGATCTTTGGGTGGAGTCGCCCGTAAAACCAGGGAAACCATTATCCTCTGTGAAGCCGCAGGATTCGATACAGTCTTTGTAGAAACAGTCGGAGTGGGACAGTCAGAAACCGCCGTTCATTCGATGGTTGATTTTTTCTTATTGATTCAACTGGCGGGAACAGGAGATGAATTGCAGGGAATCAAAAGGGGAATCATGGAAATGGCCGATGGAATCATTGTCAATAAAGCAGACGGAAACAACATCGACAAAGCCAATGTAGCAGCCTCTCAATTCAGAAACGCCCTGCACCTTTTCCCTTTACCCGAATCCGGATGGTCTCCCAAAGTCCTGACCTATTCAGGATATTACAAAATAGGGATAAAAGAAATCTGGCAAATGATTGACGGATATACCCGGTTTACAACCGACAACGGATATTTTGAAATCCGGAGAACTTATCAATCCAAATACTGGATGTATGAAAGCATTAACGAGCAACTTAAATCCAAATTCTACCATAACGAACAGATAGAAAAAGAACTGTTAAGCAAAGAAAAACAAGTATTGAATGCTGAAATCAGTTCTTTTGCCGCAGCCAAACAAATGTTGGATTTATATGATAAACTGATGAAATAATTTCGGAATTCTTATCTTTGAATTCTGAAATTGACAAGAAACATGAAATCACTTAACTTACTTATTACTTTAATATTACTCATATCTTATGAGGCAAAATCTACCTCAACAAACGATTCCATTTCCGATGCGTTGTATGGATTTAAAAACATACAAGACAGTACCCGTACCAAAACCTGGTGGTTTCATGGCGAAACAGAGACAACAAAAAAAGGTATAACTGCCGATCTAGAAGCATTTAAAAAAGCTGGAATCGGAGGCGTCGTTTATTATGATCAGTCTCATGGAAAAGCAGAAAATGCATTTCCCGGATTCTCTCCGGAATGGTGGAAAATGCTCCGGTTTTCAGCGAAAGAAGCGGAACGAATCGGCCTCACATTCGAAGTCCATATTTCCAACGGATTTGTTGCCGGTGGTTCTTGGATAACCGATGAATACAGTATGAAACGTCTTGCTGCTACAGAACTGCTAGTGCAAGGTGGAAAACCATTCGAAGGCAAATTAGAGGACTCTGTAAATAAATACAACTTTTACAAAGATATCGTTGTATTGGCATTTCCGGCACAAGAAGGCTCCGGAATTTCTACTCTCTCCGAACCTGTCAGCATTACATCAAATCAAGCTGGAATTACCCTTGGTAATATGTTTGATCCGAAAAATAAAACTCTCACGAAAATTTCAATTCCGGGAAAAGGAAAATCCGTATATATCAATTTACAATTTGAAAAAAACTTTACTGCACGCAGCATTACGTATGAAGTTCGTCCCAAAGGAAAGGCCACAACCAGTGCAACAAACGTTCCTGGACCTCCTCAAGAAACTTTTGTTGGCACAGGTTACAGAATCCTTCCCGATTTGGGTCAGTTGGAAATATCAGACGACGGGATAAACTACCGTCCTGTCTGCAATCTTAAACCAATATATACAGCTCATGAAAATTGGCGTCAGAAAACAATATCATTTTCTGCCGTAAATGCAAAATATTATCGGCTTAACCTTCATGACTGGTGGGAAGAACAAGATAAAAATCCCGATATGCAAATAGGTTGTATAGTTCTTAATTCTGCGGCAAAGATTGACCAATGGGAAGAAAAAGCTGCTTTTTATTCGGAATATATAGAAAATGACAAAACTCCCAATTACGCTTTATCAGAGGCAATAAATGCATCCAAAATCCTAAATATCTCAGACAAAATGGATTCAAATGGTATTTTACGATGGAATGTACCAAAAGGTAATTGGCTTGTCATGCGGTTTGCGTATGTTCCAACAGGTGGAGTAACAAAACATGGTCGCAACAATCTTAAGGGAAGGGAATGTGATAAATTATCAGCCGCCGCTGCAGAATTTCAATGGAAAAATTACGTCGGAAAAATAATTGATTCGTTGAAAATAACAGCTAACAACAACCTTTCAGGTGTGGCAATGGATAGCCATGAAGCAGGATCCCAAAACTGGACGGACAATTTTATCGAAGAATTTATACAAAGGCGTGGTTATGATCCGACTTTACTTCTTCCGGCGATGATGGGGTATGTTATTAATAATGTAAAAACATCAAACGGTTTTCTTTTTGATGTAAGGCGAAATATTGCTGACATGATCTCTGAAAATTATTATGGCACTTTCAATCGCTTGTGTAAAGAAAATAATCTGACTCTGACAGCACAGGCAACAGGTAATGCATTATGCATTGTTGCCGATCCGATTCAAGCAAAAAGTAGGGTAAGAAAACCTCAGGGAGAGTTTTGGCCGATTCATCCGGATGGTAATTATGATATAAAAGAGAGCGCTTCAACAGCACACCTTTATAATAAAAATATAGCCTCAGCAGAAGCGTACACGGATGTCAAATATAGTAGTTCTTTAGCTGAACTTAAAACGCTGGCTGATTATGCTTATGCTTTCGGCATCAATGAATTTGTTATTTGTGCTTCGGCTTATCAACCTTGGTTAGATAAAATTCCCGGCAGCACCGGCGGTGGAAGGCATTATTGTATCAACCGGAATAATACTTGGTGGAATTACAGCCGACCATTTTGGGATTTTCAAGCAAGATGCGCATATATTATGAGAAAAGGAAAACCTGTAATTGACCTTTGCGTGTATCTGGGAGAAAATGCTCCGGTTAAAATCCTGACTTACCGTTTACCGGATATTCCGGGTGGATTCGATTTTGATGCATTTACTTCGGATGCTCTTTTTACTCGTATGGAAGCCAAAGATGGAAACATTACCCTTCCCGATGGCGTAAATTACAAAATGATGATTCTTCCACGTAATGGGGATATAACATTAGATGCTCTTAGAAAGATCGCAAATATGGTTAAAGATGGGATTAAGATTTATGGAGCTAAACCATCAGAATCCCGTTCAGGTAAAGATGTTGACAAAGAAGCTGAATACAATCGTATTGCCGATGAGCTTTGGGGTGTTGAAACGACTACTCAAGGTTTCCATAATTACGGAAAAGGAACTGTTTATTGGGGAATGTCTTTGGCTGAGGCTCTCAATCAGGCAACAATAAAACCAGATATTATCATGCAAAAAGGAAATACAAAGGATGAGATGATATATTTTGCCCACCGCAAATTGGTTGGCGCCGACATGTATTTCATTGCTAATCGTAAAGATTCTCCCGAAGACAACTACTTTACATTCAAATCAAAAGGAAAGTACGCTCAACTTTGGAATCCAGTAACCGGAAAACGCTATTCACTCAATATATTGAAAGAAAATAACGAAGAAACTTCGCTTCAATTGTATATGGCTCCACGTGAATCTTTTTTTGTAACAATTATGGATAAATATGAAGATTTACCATTCATGGATTGGTATAGATCAGAAAGTTCTTCAGAAACGCTGAATGGTCCTTGGAATGTTTATTTTAATGAAAAATTAGGCGGACCCGGAAATGTTTCTTTTGAAGAATTAAGTGACTGGACAGATCATAAGAATCCGCAAATAAAATACTATTCAGGAACAGCTGTTTATAAAAAAGATATACAGATAGATTCGTTAAATAACAAAATCTACCTGGACTTAGGCAATCTGGGATTTGTTGCCAGCGTATTTGTTAATTCAAAGGAAGCCGGAGTTGTATGGTGTTCTCCATGGAATCTTGATATTTCCCAATATTTGGTAAAAGGCGAAAATAAATTGGAAATACACGTCGCCAATTCGCTTATCAATCGCATGGTTTATGATGCATCCTTACCTGAAGAAAAAAGAGTTACATATTCTTATCCGCCAATAGTCTCACAAAATGACCCGTTGGTACCTTCCGGACTTAGGACTGTGAAAATTGTGAGAAAATAATTAAATACAATTATCGAATATTTCAATCAGAAATCCCTGTTGCCCTTAATGTACTATTTGGATAAACAAATGTTTCGTATATCGGATTACTAAACCTCATTTCCTCACGTAACATCCCCTGCTAATCGTAGCCTCTTTGGCTACGATTCATTAAAAACAAAGCTCCTACTCGGGTATATACACAGCGACATTGCTGGGCATGACGCCTTGGCTGTAGGTGATGAAAAAACTTTTTTCTGTACATTACCGGCTTATCCTGATTCTGAAAACAGGAAGACGAACAAGATTGATATCCTGTTGGACGAGAACGGAAATGCCAATCTACAGGTACATGCCAATCTCCGGACAAAAGATTATGAAGATATACTTTTCCGCCTGAAATCTGCAAATAACAAGGAAGAAAACGATATACTGGCTGGCTTGTTGAAGGTTCATAAACCACAAATAAGCAACTTCAGAAAAACGGAAAAACGGAATGAGCTTCCCTGTCTGGACTTATTTTATACAGTTCAATGCGAAGACTTCGCCCCCAAAACAGGTTCCCGGATGTATATTCCCGTTAATCCCGTTCTAACCAGCCTGAAGAGATATTTCCCGGCCTCCTCCCGCCGGTTCGATATTGTTTTCAAGTCAAATATACTACAATCCGACACGATTACAATCCGTATTCCTAAGGGATATGAATTGGAAAGTAAACCTGAATCAGTAGACATTTCTTCCGAATACGGAACTTTTAAATCTGATTTCAAACAGCATGATAATTTATTAAAATACATACAAATACTGGAAATCAGGCAGGGCCGTTATGAAGCGTCCCAATATAAAGAAATGAAAAATTTCTTCTATAAAATCGAATCCCTTCAAAACAGGAAAATAGGGTTAAAAAAGAAAAGTCAACAATAACAATATCCGCTTATTACACAAGTATTAAACAAACAACTGAAGCAAAAACGGATTCACAATACCGCTATAGCCACTTACCTGTTCATTACTATATAAAATACTCCGGGAATATTTGAAAACTTCTGAAATTAATTTGTAGCTTTGTGCAAAATAACATGCAATTAAAACCGTGAAATATAATTATCATCATCATTTTAATCATATTCTCAAGATACCTTTCCCTGCTTACCGGGAAATTCCGGTACATTATTATGTATTACCAATGACATCCGCTTTTTGATTTTTAATAATTTTACATTCTTCAATCACTTATATCAGTATATCTTTTCAACATTTTATATCCATGAGTACATCCATTCATTTTTCCAAGAAGACATTAAATAACGAGTTGGTTGCGCACACAGCGGTCAATCCTGCCCGTTGTTACCAATGTGGCAAATGTTCGGCAGGATGCCCTTTAGCCGAAAATATGGACTTTACTTCCAATACGATAATGAGGATGATTCAGTCCGAAGATGAAAATCTGGACAAGGAATTACTCCAATCCGAAGCTATCTGGCTCTGTTTATCTTGTGAAATGTGTATTTCGCGCTGCCCGATGCAGATCGATATTCCCAAGATCATGGATTATTTGAGACAACAATCCGTTGCCAAAGGATTGAAAAACAAATCCGCCGACAATAATATCGTTTCCTTTCATCG
>JAVBSK010000359.1:0-4552 GCA_031556755.1 Bacteroidales bacterium
TGGTTGAAGAGATACGAAGGGAATTCATTTACATACAAAACATCTATGGACGCTGGTACGGGCTATGTGATTAAATTCCCATCGGCATATGATGAAAGCGGGGTCATCACTTTTATCTCGGAACCCAATCCGGTGCTGACAAATACAAATCTAATCGTGATTCCGGAAGACGAAAGCGAAGGAGATTATGTGATGTTGAGTAATCCCTCGGCAGCGAATATTGACCTGACTGTTCCCGATATGTATTACCTGTTCAACGGAACGAATCAATTTGAATCGAGCGCAAGCGCAAGCCTCAAACCATTCGAATCTTTGATCGTGAAGAAAGAAAACGTTTCCGGAAGACTACGCGCCATTAGTATCGAAGACGCCGCAACGGCTTTGGATGATATTCAATCCGGATCGGGTGAAGTGATTGAAATTCGCTACTACAACCTGCAAGGCGTGGAAGTGCAACAACCGGAGAAAGGAAATATCTATATCGTGAAGAAGTTGTATGATTCCCAACGGACGGAAGTTACTAAAGTGAGGTTGTAAGAGTTAAGAGTTAAAAATTAAGAGTTAAGATCAAGAAAGATATTTATGGGTATTCATTGGCATATTCGTAATTCATAATTTTAAAAAACATCATGAAAAAAATAGCAATATTATTAGTCAGTATATTATTTGTGAGTCAGTCGTTTGCATCTGAAATGGATGAACTCACGGAGTCGTGGACACGAAGCAGCAGCGCTTCGGGAAGAATAGGAAATGAAACGACGGAAATGGAAAGCGAGGACGGGGATATGTTCATTCTCAATAGCCCCGTTTCCGATTCCGTATGGATTTTGTTGTTCCTCGCCGGAGGAGCATGTCTGCTCAGGAAGAGGGAGATAAGAGATAAGAGTTAAGAACTGGTTAACTTGTCAACCGATTAAAAACATGTTATAAAACATATATATTATTAATTTATTGATATTCACCTGATTATATTTGGTAATGTTGTGGTGTTGTTGAGTTTTTCCAGGAGATAAATTGAGTTTTTGTGTGTGATTTTTTTCTTTTTCAAGCTGATTCATAATATACCTTTGTGATGAATCGGAAAGCAAACATTTTGAAATTAAAAATATAAAATATAATGATAAAAAGAATCTTTATTGCAATAGCGACTACGGTATTTTTGATGGCTTGTTCTCAACAAAAGTCTGTAGAAGATGAGAAAATTGAGAAATTATTGTCAAAGATGACAATTGAAGAAAAGATAGGCCAGATGAATCAACTGACCGGTCTCGGATTAGCCTCAGAAATGACTTTGGCAGTCAGAGAAGGCAAAGTAGGTTCCATATTGAATGAACTGGATCCGAAGACGATCAATGAGTTACAACGGATTGCAATGGAGGAAAGCCGGATGGGAATACCGTTGATATTCGCTCGGGACGTGATTCATGGTTTCAAAACGATTTTCCCCATTCCATTGGGACAGGCGTCTACATGGAATCCTCAGGTGGCGGAAAATGGAGCCAGAGTAGCGGCGATGGAGGCTACGGCTACTGGTATCCGTTGGACATTTGCACCGATGATCGATGTGACGAGAGACCCGCGTTGGGGACGCATTGCGGAATCCTGCGGAGAAGATCCCTATCTGTCGGCTGTGATGGGAGTTGCTATGGTCAAAGGATTTCAGGGAGATAATTTGTCCGACCCGACTTCTCTGGCGGCTTGCGCCAAACACTTTGCCGCTTACGGAGCGACCGAATCCGGAAAAGACTACAATACGACCTGGCTGCCGGAGCATCAATTGAGGGAAGTATTTTTCCCTCCTTTCAAAGCGGTGGCGGATGCAGGAGTTGCTACATTTATGTGTTCGTTCAATGATATCAATGGAATGCCATCTTCAGGAAATAACTGGCTGAATAAAACGATTCTGCGTGAAGAGTGGAAGTACGATGGTATGCTCGTCAGCGATTGGGGTTCTATCGAACAGATGATTCCGCACGGGGTGTGTCAGGATTTGAAAGAAGCGGCGGAAAAGGCTGCTAATGCAGGAGTTGATATGGATATGATGGGATATGCCTATGATAAACATCTGAAAGAACTGATTGCTTCGGGTAAAGTTTCGGAAAACGCGATTGACGATGCGGTTCGCAATATCCTGAGATTGAAGTTTCGGTTGGGATTGTTTGAAAATCCTTATGTGAAAGAACAGGAAAAGATGCCTTTTTATGCGGAAGAGTCATTGCAACAAGCCCGTCAAGCGGCGGCCGAAGGTGCAATTTTACTTAAAAATGAAGGAAATATACTTCCGTTAACGGAAAAAATAAAATCGGTAGCTATTGTAGGTCCCTTGTCGGACGCTCCGGCAGATCAGGTGGGAACCTGGTGCTTTGACGCCGAACCGGAACACAGCGTAACCCCGCTTGCCGCTATCCGCCGGGACTACGCTCAACAACTGAATATCATTTCGGAAAAAGGACTGGAATATAGCCGCGAAAAAAACGAGAGTGGAATCAATAAAGCTGTTTCAGCGGCGAAAAATGCCGATGTCATTCTGTTTTTTGCCGGTGAAGAAGCAGTCATTTCCGGAGAAGCCCGTTGCCGCGCCGATATCAGTTTGCCGGGAGCGCAACGAAGCATGTTGACCGCATTGAAAAAGACAGGAAAGCCGGTGGTGTTGGTTGTGATGGCTGGTCGTCCGTTGACGATTCAACAGGAAGTGGATGAAGCTGATGCTGTTCTCTACGCTTTTCATGGAGGTACGATGGCCGGCCCGGGATTGGCGGATGTGATTTTCGGGAAAATAGCTCCTTCCGGGAACTTGCCGGTCACACTGCCCCGCATGGTCGGACAAGTTCCGGTTTATTACGCTCACAAGAATACCGGACGTCCGGCGTCTAACATAGATTTGATAGACAGTATACCGGTGGGAGCCGCCCAGACCTCTATTGGTTTTACCAGTTACCACCTGGATGCAGGAGATTCTCCTTTATTTCCGTTTGGTTATGGTTTGTCATACACCACTTTTCAATATGAAAATGTAAAATTGTCGACGAATACAATGTCGAAAGGAGAAAGTATACAGGCTTCATGTGAAATTAAGAATACGGGAGAACGAGACGCTTCGGAAGTTGTTCAACTTTACGTACGGGATGTGGTCGCTTCGTTGGCGCGTCCGGTGCGGGAATTGAAAGGTTTTGAGAAAATTCATCTGAAAGCCGGTGAAACCAGGACGGTTACATTCACAATTACACCCGAACAACTGGCTTTCTGGAATCTCAATATGGAACATCGTGTTGAACCCGGAGAATTTCAGCTTTGGATTTCAACTGATAGCAACAGTGGAACTCCGGCAGTCTTTAAATACAATTAATATATGATCTCTAAATTATAAATTATTAAAATCATGAAAACTAAAAAATTACTTGCTTTATTGATTCTGGCGGTTTTAAGTTTGCCCGGCTTAAAAGTAATGGCTGTCAATCACGGTTCGATCATGGGAACCGGATTGAAGTTATATGAACAACACAACGCGGATCCTATTGATCCCTCTAAAGAAAGAGTAGGCATCACCGTTGATTACAAAGTGGTTACTATTAAAGGCAAATCATGGGCATGGACAAGTATGCACGGAGAGGCGCTTCAACCGGAAGAGTGGGCTTCTCAGCTTCGTTATTGGTCTGGCGCCAATGAAAAAACAGAAAATAACCTGGTGCCAAAAATAGAAGGAAATACCCAAAGCTATGGTTTTACAACCAAATCAATTCCGAATCCTTTGAGAATAACTATTTTCCAGACTTATCCGGAATGGAATTTTTCAGAAACGGATTTTATAAACTACGATGTGACCCGTCCGAACAATTTGGATGCCGGTGATTTGACAAAACCGGTATTGGGCGCTTGTTCCGCTGTTTCTACGGATATGACAGCGACGATTACTTTAAACGGAAGCGATAATTCCGGAAATTTCTTTTACCATATCTTTGACGAAGTCAACGGAATAGAAGAAGTGTCATTTATCAATACACTTGAATTGAAAGATTTAGTCTCTGATTTTACTTATAATCTGAAAATTACCGCGATTGATTTTTCAGGAAATGAAAGCGCTGTTCAAACGCTTACGGTTAAAACATCAGGAGATGCTCCCGAATTTGATCCTTCAGCCAATCTGGCTTTGAATAAAAGTTCTTTCGCTTCAACAGGAGGAAACACCGGATCAGGAAATGACGGTAACGTGGAAACCCGTTGGTCGAGCGACGCCGCCGACGGACAATGGTACTATGTAAACCTGGGCAGGGAATACGTCCTGGATAAAGTGAAAATTATGTGGGAAACGGCATTTACCAAAGTATATGATATACAAGTCGCATTAACATTACCGGCTGATCCCGCCGGCGATGATGGTTGGACAACCGTTTATTCCCAACCGGATAAGACATCAGGGATAAAACCGAATTACGATGTATGTACATTTACTTCGCCGACTCCTGCTCGTTATGTGAAAATAAAATGTATTACCAGAGCGACCGGATGGGGAAATAGTTTCTATGAATTTGAAGTGTACGGAACGGGATATTAT
>JAVBSK010000352.1:0-12994 GCA_031556755.1 Bacteroidales bacterium
ATTTCCCATGAATTTATCAGAATACTATCTACAGATATTGGTTATGCAGTAGCGGATATGCTCTCAACAAACTATAATATAGTACTATCAGGAGCTAAAGTAAAGATATTACAGGAAGATTCCTTAAAGATAACTCTCCAATTAGATTCTATTTATCAAGAATATCCTCCATGGTCAAAAGAAGTAAGGAAATATCGATATAGCAATGGGGTTATAAGTAATTATTATAGGATAAAATACGAACATTTATCTTTACAAGCGAAAAATGACCTTTTAGAAAAGTAAGAACAGGATGCTTTTGGTCCATATATTCCCTATTTATTAGCTCCGGATCATATTCAATTACCATCATTGGGGTCTGCATTCCTGATACAGTTAGAGTATATGGTCAATGAATTTAATAAAGATAAAATGTTAAAATATATCGAAACACGTTTCTCTGACAGTCAATATTTAGACCTGATAAAAGAGCGGCTCGGAGAAATACAAATCAAATCCGGACAATCGATATCCTCCAATGAGGGGAGTATTATTATCATTAATGAACAAGTTAACTCATTAGAAGGATTACTTTCCCTGAATTTTTTGAAAGGTGAACGTTTGTATATCGACTTGTGGGCGACATGGTGCATTCCTTGTAAAATTGAATTTGAGCACAAAGATGAATTACATTCTATCGCAGAAAAATACAATATTAAATTGGTGTATTTATCCATTGATGACATAAAGCTCAAAAAGAAATGGGAGTCTGATATTGCAGGAATAAACCTAAAAGGATATCATCTCTTAGTCAATAAATCTTTACTTAAAGATATTGAAAAAGTTATTTATAAAGATACTTCGATCTCAATACCTCGCTACATATATATCAATGAAAATGGGGAAATCATAAATGACAATGCGCCTCGTCCAAGGGCGATTACTGAAATAGAAAAATTATTCAGGGGAAGTGAGAGTAATTAGTTTTTATATTAATGGATATTTTCAATTTGGATAAACTGCAAGGCGGTTATATCTTAATAAGCTCAGGTAGAGATTATAAAGACACAATCACTTCGTGATTAAAATATTTGTTCTATAATATAAACTAACTTAGGAGACATACTTATGAATATTTACAAGCGATTTTTGATTCTAATCAGTTGTATTTCCTTTTTTTCATGCGTACAGGGACGGCCTGACAACAGTCATTTACCCGATCCTCAAATCAAAGCGGGAATAGCTAAATTATCTGGGAAAATTGTTAATTATCTTCCGAAAGAAGATATCGAATTTCCCAGCATGACCTTGTTTTTAGCTTATCCTATCACCGCAGAGATCGTTAAATTAGAAATTCCCATAAACAATGATGGTAGTTTCTATTCGGAAATTCCGGTTGAATGTAACATGTCTATTGGAACCATTTACTCCAGTGTATTCGGTAAATATTTCTGTATCAATTTAATTTCCGGAAAAGAAGTCCGATTGGAAATATTTCCCGATAAAGCAAGCAATATAAAAATCAATCTGTCCGACAATATTGGCTTGTCTACAAACGATTTGCTGACTTTAACTGATGATAAAATGGCTCTTAAATTTTTACAAGGAAAGTCTGAAGCTCTTTATAAGTTAAAACTTGATGATTTTGTTCACCAAACAACGATCCTGATGGAAGAACGAATCAACAGTGCAATCAATAGTGTTGATTTATCTCCAAATGCGGAAAAATTCATTGTTAATGAATACCGTTTGACATATCTCAAAGGTAGTCTTCTCACATATAAAGAATTTATATCACTTAACTACAGAAATTTCAAGTCAGCAGAAATGCCTGAAGAGTTTATCCCGGAAAAACCCGGAAAATCATATTATAAATTCCTGAAACAGTTTAATTTAAATAATCCTCTTTACCTTTATAATCATTCTTATTTTGAAATTTTTCAAAATATTCTTTCTATCGATACTTTGAACATTTCTTATATTGCCGATACACCCATAGAGAATTGGTTGATTGACGTCAAAGCGAATTTAGCGGATTTAGTCGGTTTTGATTCAGGTCAATTCTATGATATGTTGGCCGCCAACGCTTATGCCAAACAGTTCAATGACGAATGGACTCCTTTGTCGGACAAACAAAAAGAAAATATCAAGACCTATTGGGGTAACGGAGAAATTTCCAAAATTCTTTTCCGGAGAAATGAAGAAATCGTCAAACTTTCAGGATTAAAAAGCGCTCCGGTTGTCAACGAAACGCCTGCTGTTCCTATAGAAAAACTGATGAATGCTATTGTTTCCAAATATAAGGGAAAAGCTGTTGTCATCGATTTTTGGGCGACCTGGTGCGGCCCTTGCATGGATGCTTTGAAACAAATCGGTTCTATCAAGACCGAGTTTAAAGATAAAAATATCGTTTACGTTTACATAACCAATACTTCTTCAAAGAAGAAGGAATGGGAAGCAAAAATTAAATCTTTCGGAGGAGAACATTATTACCTGAACAAAGAGGAATGGACGTATTTATTGGACAGTTTTGATTTTACCGGAATACCTACCTACCTATTCTATGACACGAATGGTGTCCTGAAAAATAAACATACAGGCTATCCGGGAAATGAAAAAATGCGGAAAATGATGGAAGAATTGTTAGAATAATAAATCACGGTTAGAAGTATTGAAAAATAAAAGAGAAAAAATCCTATGGGTTTGACAAACTCCTTTCCCCATTACCAGCAATTAAGCAGTATGGACTGCGGCCCTTCCTGCCTGCGCATGATCGCCAAATATTACGGTCGCTCCTATACGCTGCAAACCCTGCGGGAACGGAGTTATATCACCCGGCAAGGAGTGTCTATGTTGGGCATCTCGGATGCAGCCGAAAGTATAGGTATGCACACGATAGGGATCAAGGTGACTTTCGAACAATTGGCCAATGATACTCCCCTGCCCTGCATTTTGCACTGGAACCAGAATCATTTTGTAGTCTGTTATGGAATAAAAAAGAAAAAGAGAATAAGAAGAAATAAAGAAGAAAAAGAGAATGATTATATAATTGACATTTCCGATCCGGCCAGGGGGAAATACCCGATGGATAAAAAAGCGTTTCTGAAATGTTGGGCAAGTACCAAACTACAGGGAGAAGCGGCTGGAACGGCTTTATTACTGAATCCTTCTCCCGATTTTTACGAATACGAGGACGACCAGCAAAAACAGGAAAAGAATCTGGGATATTTTTTCCGTTACTTATTTCCTTACAAGTCCCAGATGTTCCAATTGGTATTGGGTATGTTGATCGGAAGCGTATTTTCCCTGATCATGCCGTTCCTGACACAGGCGGTCGTCGACCAGGGAATCGGGAACAACAACCTCGATTTCATCACTCTGATCCTGATCGCCCAGATGGTATTGTCCATTACCCAGATGGCGATGGGATTTATCCGCAGTTGGATTACCCTGCACATGAACACCCGGATCAGCATATCGCTGATATCCGATTTTTTAGCCAAACTGATGAAATTACCCATCCGTTTCTTCGACGCCAAAAATATCGGTGATATCCTGCAACGCATCGGCGACCACGGGCGTATACAGTCGTTTATGACCGGAACCGCCTTGTCTACTTTATTTTCCTTTGTCAATTTCTTTATTTTCGCCTTTGTGATGGCTTATTACAACTTGCAGATATTGGTGGTTTTCCTGGCGGGAAATACCCTCTATGTCGCCTGGATTCTCTTCTTTATGCGCTACCGCAGGAAACTGGACAACAGCCGTTTCGCCCAATCATCCGCCAACCAGAGCAACATGGTGCAGCTCATTACCGGTATGCAGGAAATCAAACTCAATAACTGCGAAAAACAACAACGCTGGAAATGGGAAAGCATACAAGTCAAGCTTTTTAAAATCAGCATCAAAGGCACCGCCCTGGGGCAATATCAACAAGTAGGTTCCGTCTTTTTCAATCAAACAACATCCTTGTTTATTTCATATTTATCCGCCAAAGCGGTAGTCGAAGGAGATATTACTTTGGGGATGATGATGTCCATCAGCTACATCATCGGACAGTTGTCAGGCCCTATCGGCCAGGTCATCGGTTTCGCCCAGTCGTTGCAGGATGCCAAGATCAGCCTGGAGCGTCTCAATGAAATTCACAACAAAGAAGACGAAGAACAAACGATTGAACATAAAATCGACTATATTCCCGAAAATAAATCCATCAGAATGGAAGAAGTTTGTTTCAGCTACGATGGCGCCGAACGGGATTATGTACTTGAAAATCTCAATCTGGAAATCAAGCAAAACCAGGTGACCGCCATCGTGGGCGCAAGCGGCAGCGGCAAGACGACTATCATCAAACTCCTGCTTGGATTCTATCCGCCCATCAAAGGGAAGATACGGATTGATAATATCCCTCTCGATGAAATCAACCCGCATCTGTGGCGGCAAAAATCAGGCACAGTAATGCAGGACGGATTTATTTTTTCCGATACCATTGCCAATAACATCGCCGTAGGAGAAGAAACGGTCGATAAAAAACGCCTGTTACATGCGGTTACGGTAGCCAATATCCGTGAATTCATAGAATCGCTTCCTCTGAAATACAACACTAAAATCGGTCAGGAAGGCAATGGAATCAGCCAGGGTCAGAAGCAACGCCTGTTGATTGCCCGTTCCGTGTATAAAAATCCGGACTTCCTGTTCTTCGACGAAGCGACCAATGCCCTGGATGCCAACAACGAACGGATTATCATGGAGAATCTCAATGAATTTTATCAGGGAAAAACGGTTGTCATTGTAGCTCACCGCTTAAGCACCGTACAACATGCCGACCATATCATCGTGCTGGACAAAGGAAAAGTGATCGAGGAAGGAACCCATCATGAATTGACCGCCCGGAAGGGAGCGTATTATACGCTGGTGAAGAATCAGTTGGAGTTGGGATTGTAAAAATCAATTACAAATTAAAAATTACGAATTACGGGGGAGTCTCACAAGGCATGCGGTGTTCCATACACCTTGCAAAATATAAATTGTCGTATGAAAGAAGAATCAGATAAAATCGAACTCCGAAGCGAGGAATTCCAGGAAGTACTCGGGTATGTTCCTCCCTGGATATTGCGTTGGGGGATTGCCATTGTAGGAATCATGCTGGTAATTATTCTGGCGGGAAGCGCTGTTTTTAAATATCCCGATACGATTCCGTCTCAAATGACACTGACAAGCGCGACTCCGGTCAATGCTATCCTGTCGAAAACTTCCGGAAAATTGCAGGAACTTTTCGTCACGGATAATCAACATGTCGAACAGGGACAATACCTGGCCGTAGTAGAAAATCCGGCGCATACGAAGGATATCTTTTACCTGAAAAAATATCTCTGGGGATTATCTGTCCATCCGGATTCCATGATTCATCTTCCTCCGAAAGAATTGAAACTCGGTAGCCTGCAATCGCTTTTTTCTTCATTTTATGTTCAGCTTTTTGATTATATAGAATTCAAACGCCTGGAATATTATCCGAAGAAGATAGCAATCATGAAACTCAAAATAAAGAAAAACGAAGAACAATACAATCACCTGCTACACCAGCAACTGATTGTCGAAGAACAGTTGAAGATTTCCGGAAAGCAATACCAGAGGGATTCTTCCCTGCATCAGAAAGCATTCTTTTCGGATGAAGAATTGGAGAAATCCAAAAGCCTGCACCTGCAATCCTGCTTATCCAAAGAGAATATGCAATCTTCACTGGATAATATGGAGATGCAGCTTATTCAGATGAATGAATCGTTACTGGACACGGAACAACAATACACCGACCGGAAAAATACGCTTGAAACCCAATTAAAAACGTATATCAACCAACTGTTGAATGAAATACAAACCTGGGAAATGACTTATGTACTCCAGGCTCCGATCAATGGAAAAGTCACGTTTACCCATATCTGGGTGGAAAATCAGAATATCGTGACCGGTTCATGCGTATTCAATATAGTTCCCGACAAAAAAGGGGAATATTTAGGCAAAGCGCTCTTGCCCCTCGCCCGTTCGGGAAAAGTGAAACCGGGACAAACAGTGAATATCCGTTTCAATGGATTTCCGGACAATGAATTCGGAATGGTAAAGGGCGTCGTGAGAAATATTTCCCTGGTTCCGTCGAAAGACAATACCGGGAACAGTTACATTGTTGAAATCGCCCTGCCGGATGGGTTAACGAGTACTTATAAAAAGACGTTGCCTTTTCTTCCCGAGATGGAAGCCCAGGCGGATATTATCACGGAAGATATTTCATTGCTGGAACGGTTTTTTATGCCTGTACGGAAAATTATCAAAGAAAGCACCTGAAAACCAAACGGAGTTATTATTTCTACATGGAAGATCAAATGAACAAGCAAGTACTATTATTTTTAAGTAATAAAACTGATGAACGGATCCTTCAACGTTATGAAGCAATCAAAAAAGTATCCTCTCCGTCCATCGATGTTTTTTTTCTTTACCACCAACAGGGAAAATTACCTTCCTCCATTCGTTGCGAGCGACATTTCGCTTTTACGGATACCATCCTCAGTGAATTGGGATATAAGCCCATAGAATCCAGCTTGCTGCCCGGAAGCAATCATTTCCCCTTACTCCAGTTTTTTCTCCAAAAAGAGAAGTACGATTTTTACTGGTTGATTGAAGACGATGTATATTTTAACGGAGACTGGTGCGATTTCTTCCGGTCGTTTCAAGACGACAAGTCCGACTTTCTGACTTCCGGTATTGAAAAATTCAACGAGAGTCCTCATTGGTATTGGTGGTATACATTGCGTACGCCGTTAAACAACCCGGACAGGATTAAGTCGTTCAATCCGGTTTATCGCTTGTCGGGGCAGGCTTTGGCTTGTATTGATTCCGCATTGAAAAACGGTTGGTCGGGACATCACGAAGCTGTGATGCCAACTATCCTTTTTAATAAAGGATTCACACTCTCCGATTTTGGAGGAAACGGTTCTTTTGTCCCCGGAAATCGCAGGAATAAATACTACACAAAAGACACGATGTCCTATTTACCGGTGTATATGGACAATATTCCCAACTATCTTTATCATCCTTTCAAGGTAGAGAAAACAATCGATCCGGATCAGTTGAAGAAAAATTGCATCCTTTCGGTGGTCGGAAGAAACAGTCTGCACAAGCAGTGGATAGACGAAAGTTCTGATTACGATGTACATCTGATTGTTTATGATGATTCATACTGCAAATTCTATAAAGACACGGACTTCATCAGTTGCAGAAAAGGAGATAAACTCCGGTCTGTTTACAACTACCTGACGGAGCATCCGGTTTATCTTGAAAAATACGATTACTTCTTTATTCCCGATGACGATATCTCTATCTCTCCCGGAGAAATTTCCAGGTTGTTCTTCCTGATGAAAAATCACAATCTGCAGATTGCCCAACCGGCATTGCGGGATTCATATTACAGCTACGAGCATACGCTCTACGATAAATATAGCCTTCGTTGTAGTAATTTCGTAGAAATGATGCACCCCTGTTTCTCCCGGGAGGCGCTGAAAAAAGTATTGTTTAGCTTCAATGAAAACAACAGCGGATGGGAATGGAATTCCGCTATTGACAGAGCGAATTTTTTAACCATAAAGAATCTTTTAACGCTGGTTTCCGAACGGATTTTACAGAAATTACAAGCACGGAAACCCTGCGCTTCCGGTCTCTCGGGTTTAACCGGAGTCGCTCTCTTTTTTGTCCATTATTATCGTTTAACAGAAAAACGCTTCTTCCTGGATTATGCCTTGAATATAGTGGACAGGATTATTGAAAATACTGAATCGATCACGGATGATTTTACGCTTCAATCCGGACTTCCCGGATTCAGTTGGTTCATTGAATACCTGGCGCAGCAGGGTCTCATCGAAAACAATACAGATGATATTCTTTCTGATATCAATTCCCATTATATCCAATATTATCAACATTCACTTCAGACGAATCCCGGAGATGAGGATTATCTGGGAATAGCTGTACATTTTTTAATGAGGACATATAACCCGCATTTCAAAGACAAGGCCAGACAAGAGGAAGAAGATGCCCTGGTGAAACTGATACAATCCATTTGTTCGCAAGTGGATGCGTTCAGAAACGAAACGAAAGAGGTCGATAAAATGACCCGTTATGGAATCTTCCTGTCAACCGCCCTCCAAACCATCCGTTTACCCGGAATGGAAGATGCCTTACATCGATTAACGCCGCTGATAAACAGGAATGATCCACCGGTTAGAAAATATGCAGATACGGAAACTGAAACCATCAGGCAGGCGTTATTGAATTCTTCTGATTTAGGACTTTATACGGGATTGAGCGGCTTGGGTATGGCGTTGATTTCGACAATCAGTGAAGATGATCCGGGAATAAGCTTGATCCGATTGAATTCTATGTGGTAAAAATGTTGTTACATTACAAACATCAAAAGAAAGATTCCCGTTTGCCGAAGCTCAACAAAGAATATCAGCACACACATTTCCACTTCCGATTGTCAATTTGTCATTTTCAGTTCTATTTCCCAAACTTGCCGGTGGGTTTCAGTTCATCCGGAGAATCTTTTGTATACATATTTACACCATCGCTTCTCTTTGCAAATAAATTTTGTATATGTTCCGTCTCAATGCTTGCTTCCGGACGGAACTTATTCGAGTTCATATAATTCAACAAGCTATACAACAGTTGACGAGCAACAACTCTTTTCTCCGGATCAGACTGTAAGTCCATTGTTGTCATCATTAGTTTTCCTTTAGATACATTGGCTTCAAACAGTGAACCTATTTTCCTGCTTATAAACCAGGTGTCTATATTCTGTACCAACGGTTGAAATCCATCCGGAAATTCCGTGAACTGCATGACCTGTGTTTCGTTGGTGAGTTCCGCCCATTGCGTATTGCTGTGGTATTGCGTCGGAAAATCTTTAAATGCAAAATGCTTCGGGTTCACCAGCAGCCCGGTGGTATGCGGCGGACGCATCTTGAACCAGGACGTGTTCCAGAATACAGGAGTCAATTGTTGTTTGATATCGGATCCGTATTTAATTTTTCCGGCAGCCAGTATCAATACGTTTCCTCCTTTATTCAAAATCTCAATGGCTTTGTTATTCAAAGAATCGGTAATCAACACATTGCCGCGCTCCATGGTAAGTTCGGCGGGATACACCCAAAAATCCCAGTCATTCACAAAAGGTGTTCCCGTTATCCGAACTTCCAGATTCATTTGACAGGCTTTTTCAGTTCCTGTCAGAGAGGCGGCGATTTCTCCTATTTCAATACAATTTCCGATGGGAATAAGAGGAGACTTAAAACGTCCTTCTGCTACAGTCAGACCGGACTCATCTCTGATGCGCCAATCGATATTCGCCTGTTGAATCGGTTCCTTTCCGAAATGATACATTTCCACTTTCGCCCGGAGCGTTTCATCATTCCTGAAAACAAACTTTTCCATCCTGGTGAGCGGAACTGTCTCGTTGCAAAAACGACGGAACTGTTCGGCTGTAATATATGGCTTTTCATCCCAGAATACATCCAGGACACCGACCAGAGCAGTCCCTTGTCCGGAATAATCGTTAAGAGAAAGCAGTTGAAATCCAGCGTAGTCGGGAGTCCTTAATGTCCTTTCAATCTCATGTTTATAACAAAGCGCCTGTAATTTACCGGAGGCCATCATGAATTTTCCTGCCAGAGAAGCCATATCTCCTTCTCCCAGGAAATCTCTGAATATTTCAAAGTTCTTAGCTTTGTTAACCCCTGTATATTTGGATATTTCATTAAAATCCGGGAAAACGCACCATTGCCCCGTTTCGTGAGAAACATAGGGCTGCCTGACCGTATCGATCCGGCTCCGGTAATCAGACACCGATTCCGGCATCCTGTTCCATGAAAGCCCCCGGGCTCCGGCTTTGACATGATATTGATTGAGCGGTTGCCATGCCCAGCTTCCTCCTACGGAAGCGCCGGTATATACTTTCCGGGGATCAGTTTTTTCCCAGTATTTAACGAAACGTCCGACCCAGGGTACCCAGTCTCCGGCTGGTTCGTTTCCGCATGCCAGCATACAATAAGAAGCGTAATTGCCGTAAACCTTATTAAGCGCTTGTGTCTCTTTCATCAAGAAAGTGTCGATTGCCATTCCTCTTCCCATCCTGACACCGTGATTCGGCCAGCTCGGACCTTCCGGCTGAAGATAAAATCCGATCAGGTCAGCAGCGATGAATGCGGCTTCCGGAGGACAAAAGGAGTGAAAACGCATGTGAGTCAGGCCGTAGTCAAGACAGGTTTTGAATACTTTCAGCCAGGAACCGACATCAATCGGAGCATCTCCGGTCAGAGGAAAGCAACAATTTTCCACGGTTCCCCTCAACATGGTCTTTCTTCCGTTGATATAAAACCATTTTCCATTGATTTTGAACTCCCTCATGCCGAATTGCACTTCCTTAGTTTCTGTTTGTCCGTCAAAAGACAAAACCGCTTTTAATTTATATAGGGAGGGATCAAATTCATCCCAGGTCAGCATTCCGTCTCCCATTTCCAACGGGATATCTATTTCCGCCTTTCCGTCCTGTAGTTTGATGGGAACGGATGATTCGGGTACAATGTGTTTTTTTCCGGAATTAAAACTTTGAGCGGACAACGTGACCCTTCCCTGAGGCGATTTCAGTAAATCACTTTTCAGTGTCAGTCTGACTATCGCTTTCTTTTCCTGGACATTCGGATATATCTGTATGTCTTCAAAATAGACCGGAGCATGTGCGGAAAGATTGATATCGCCTACGATTCCATTCCAACTACCTTGAGTTTGATCCGTAATGCTATGGGAATCGATTCCGGGATTGTATTTCGCCTGGATACTATTGTCTATACGGACTGTGATGGTGTATTTCCCCGGAGTCAATAACCTGCTTAAGTCATACACATGGGGAATGCAAAAACTATACTGTTCCTCACCTGCAGATCGGGAATCAACCCACACCCGTGTTTCGATGTGCGGACGTTCCAAGTACAACACAATATTTTTTCCTTTCCAATTTTTGGGTATGATTACCTCTTTCTGATACCAGGCAATTCCTTGATAAAAACGCTCGGGAGTCAGGAAAAAGGGAAATTTGACATTTCCTACTTCCCTGTATTTAGCCATTCTCGGACTATAATAATAGGTACTGTCATACAAACTGCCTGTCCATTTGGTATGTGCAGTCACCGGATCACCTTTCAGATTTTCAGGCATGGAACCAGGTAATATGATCTGATCATCCAACTGATTATTATACCAGAATTGTTTGATTCCTACATCTTCCCTGTCTATGGCGAAACGCCAGGAACCGGATAAATCAATCGTCTCCTGAGAGAAAGAAGAAAATACAGATAAACTCAACGTCAATGTGAGTGTTTGAATAAACGTCTTGGGGTTCATATACAACATATATAATTACGAATTATGAAACAACATTCTGCGGTAAGCAATTACAAATTGATAATTGATATACAATTTCAATAAATATGAACAAACACCGCTTTCTATTCTTGAATCTCAAAAATAAATATTTTTATTCATACTTTTTAAGATACACGGAAATTCGTACTATTCTATATGTAAATGTACGATTGTGAATGTTTTTTAAAGAATTGAAGATCTATTGAAAATTTCTTCATCCAGGAAAGGCGTTTTTATCTTCGTTGCAGTTATTTTTTCCCAATGATGATGACAAAAGCTACATTTTCAGTCCTTCTTTTAATTATCTTTGTCCTCCGTATATATAATGAATTATCCGGATGATGAAAAAAGAAATAATATATCTGCTCTTCTCTTCGTTGGTAATGATAGCTTGTAATCCTAAAGAGTATTACCTGAACCAGGGAGAAATATTTAAAACTACTTATCATATCAAGTATAAATATCACCGGCCGGTGGATCTTGAAATCGAACGCAGGTTGAATGAATTCGACTTGTCCCTGAATCCGTTTAATCATCAATCAACTATTTACAAGGTAAACAACAACATTCCTTGTGTATTGGATGACTATTTTATCGAGATGTTTAAGACCGCTCAGGAGATATCCGCGCGTACCCATGGCGCTTTTGATATCACCACAGCTCCATTAATCAATCTCTGGGGCTTTGGCTATAATCATTCATTGGAAGCAAATCAACAGGCGATTGATAGTGTCAGGCAATTTGTAGGCTATGAAAAAGTCAGGTTGATTGGCCGGACAGTTGAAAAAGAAGATCCCCGCATTCAACTGAATGCATCCGCTATCGCAAAAGGATTCGCTTGCGACGTACTGGCTGACATGTTGGACACTCTTGGCGTGTCGAACTATATGATTGAAATAGGAGGAGAAGTGAGAGTCAAAGGACTCAATCCCCATGGAGTTTGCTGGAAGATTGAAATATCAAAACCCAGCGACGATAATACCGGCGGAAGATTGGAACGACAGGAAGTAATGGATTTGTGCAACAAAGGAATGGCTACGTCTGGAAATTATCGCAATTATTACATCAAAGATGGAAAAAAATATGCCCACACAATCAATCCCAAGACAGGATATCCGGAAGAATCTGACCTGTTGAGCGCTTCGGTCATTGCCGGCCAATGCATGATTGCAGATGCTTATGCAACCGCTTTTATGGTGATGGGAGCCGATGCTGCAGAATCTCTGGCTAAACAGACGCCGGAAATCTCTTATTATTTTGTTTGCAACCGTAACGGAAATGAAGAAATCAGAAGAAATGAATAAGCTTGTATCCAAGTGATAAAATAAAAACGATAAATATCTTTTTATAATAATAAATTTATATTTTTGCGAGTAATTTACTTTCAATAGATAAAATATTTGACATGAAAAAGAACGATTTGATTTTTATTCTGGGTGTTTTGTGTATTTTTTGTCCATTCGCATTCTCGGAACCCGCGTATGTCTGGTACAAGGAATTTAATGCCAATCATGCATTTTTAATGGGATTTTTATAATATCCAGTGATTGAAACT
>JAVBSK010000280.1:0-4813 GCA_031556755.1 Bacteroidales bacterium
AAAATCCATCATTTCCGTTTTATTGTTCTTTTGCTTTTCTCAAATGTCAATGGGTCAAATCATTGAATCTGTCAAGTGGAAATTTTCCATCAATGAGAAAAGCGAGATCGTTATGCAAGCCTCTATTGATAAAGGTTGGCATCTGTACGATATGAATCTTCCCGAAGGGGGGCCGGTATCGACAGCTTTTACCTTTGAAAAACTGGAAGGAGCTCAATTGTCCGGAAAAGTGTTTTCTACATCCAAGGTGGTATCCCAGTATGATGAAATGTTCTCCATGGAATTGAAATGGTATGAAAAATCAGCCGTTTTTATTCAAAAAATAAAAGTTACAAATCCGGAGAAATTTAAGGTTACAGGAGAAGTTTATTACATGGCTTGTAATGATGAGATGTGTTTGCCTCCTACACCGGAATCTTTTGAATTGTCGAAAAAAGATTTACCGGCTTCTCTTCTGGATATGAAAAATGTAGTGAATGCGGAAAAACCGGTAGAGACGAAACCGCTTGTTGAAGAAAATTTGACTCCAACAACTATTCCATCTGATAAGGTAAAACTAGATACATTGACGAACGTTGTCAGTGACTCAACTGGAACCGGAACTGTTCAAGAATCAGACTGGTGGACTCCGGTGGTTCAGGATTTAAGTAATTATGGCAGTGAAAATAAAGTTTCCGAAGCATGGTGGGTCATTTTTTTGGCCGGGTTTGTCGGAGGATTTATAGCTTTACTTACTCCCTGTGTATGGCCAATGATTCCGATGACGGTCAGCTTTTTTCTGAAGCGTTCCAAATCGAATAAGAAGAAAGCAATCTCTGATGCGATTACTTATGGAATTTCTATCATCATTATTTATCTTGCTTTAGGTTTATTGATTACAGGAATATTCGGAGCAAGCGCTTTGAATGAATTGTCCACGAGCGCCGTGTTCAATCTCTTGTTTTTTGCCTTGTTGGTGGTGTTTGCTATCTCATTTTTCGGAGCATTCGAATTGACTCTTCCGTCGTCATGGACTACCAAATTAGATGCCAAAGCCGATTCTACTACCGGATTGGTGAGTATCTTTTTCATGGCATTTACGCTGGTGTTGGTGTCCTTTTCATGTACCGGTCCGATTATAGGAACCTTATTGGTTGAAGCCGCCACAATGGGGAGTATGGCGGGCCCTGCTATTGGTATGTTCGGATTCGCCTTGGCATTGTCGATCCCATTCGCTTTGTTTGCTATCTTTCCTTCCTGGTTACAGAGTATGCCTAAATCGGGAGGTTGGTTGAACTCAGTAAAAGTTGTGCTTGGATTTTTGGAATTGGCTTTAGCCCTTAAATTTTTATCGGTTGCTGATTTGGCTTATGGATGGAGAATTCTGGACAGGGAAGTGTTTCTTGTTTTGTGGATTGTGATTTTCATTTTGTTGGGAATTTATTTGTTGGGAAAAATCAAGTTCGCCCATGATACTAAGTTAGATTATGTGTCGGTTCCAAGATTATTTCTGGCGATGATCTCTTTCGCTTTCGCCATTTATATGTTTCCCGGCTTGTGGGGCTCTCCGTTGAAAACCATCAGTGCATTTTCTCCTCCCTTATACACACAGGATTTTAATTTATATGAAGGAGAAGTGCATCCGAAGTTCTTCAATTATGAACAAGGGATGCAAGCTGCTAAGGAACAAGGAAAACCCGTAATGATTGATTTTACCGGATATGGATGCGTGAATTGTCGTGAAATGGAAGCTTCCGTCTGGTCTGATCCGAGAGTGAAAAATATTATAGACAACAGTTATGTATTGATATCCTTATATGTCGATGATAAAACACCACTTCCAGAAGTTATAGAAATACAGGAATTCGGAAAAATAAGGAAATTGAAAACCATCGGAGATAAATGGAGTTACCTGCAAAGAAGTAAATTCGGGGCGAACGCCCAACCATTCTACGTGTTGCTCGACAATGAAGGTAAACCGATTGCTCCGTCCCGGGCATATGATAAAAACATAGAAGAATATATTAAGTATTTGGAGAAAGGATTAAAGGAGTACAAGAAAAACAAATAATCCAAGAATACATAAGCATGAATAAAAAAGTATTTGTTTCGGGATGTTATGATATGTTGCACAGCGGACATGTCGCATTCTTTAAAGAAGCGTCTTCTTACGGGGATTTATATGTAGGAATAGGTTCCGACAAAACCATTTCAGAGTTGAAAGGACGTTCTACTATAAACAGTGAACAGGAAAGGTTGTACATGGTCAGGTCTATTAAGCATGTAACGGATGCCTGGATCAACAAGGGTTCCGGTATCATGGATTTTGAAGAAGACTTGAGATCTTTTTCTCCCGATATGTTTATCGTTAATGAGGATGGTCATTCTCCCGCTAAAGAAGAAATCTGTAAAGAGTTGAATATAGAATATAAAATATTGAAGAGAGTTCCCGAAACCGGATTACCGGCTCGTTCCACCACTTCCATTCGTTCGGAAGTAAGCAGCAATCTGCCTTACCGTCTGGATATGGCGGGAACCTGGATTGATCAACCTTATGTTTCCAGATTTCATCCGGGTTGGGCGATCACCGTTTCGTTGGAACCAATCGTTGAATTCAATGAACGTTGTGGTATGTCGACTTCTACGCGCAATGCAGCTTCCCGTTTGTGGCCTTATGAACTGCCCAATATGCATCCGGAAAAATTGGCGGAATTGCTTTTCAGATATGAAAACGAACCCGGAAGAAAAGAAATCTCAGGAGCACAGGATTCGATAGGAATTTGTATGCCGGGCTTAAACAGACATTATTACAACAATACATATTGGCCGGAAAAAATAGAATCGGTACACGATGAAGATATTTTATCGTGGTTGGAAGAGCATATTTTTCTGGTATTACTCTGGCCTCGTCCGGCAGGACTGAATTTACTGAAAGAAACATACATCAATGAAGAAAACGTGAAATTATTGACAAATTCGGCTGATAGGGCATGGGATGCTATTCTTAAAAAAGATCTACAGGCATTTGCTCAATCTTATTCCGATTCGTTTGATGCACAAGTACGTATGTTTCCAGCGATGTTTCCACACGAAGTCTCAGAAACTGTAAAAAAATATCAAGATAAGGCTTTGGCCTGGAAACTGGCGGGAGCAGGAGGGGGAGGTTATTTAGCTTTACTGAGCGATAAACCCATTGAAAATGCCATCAAGATAAAAATCAGAAGAAAGTATGCATAGTAAAGAGCAAAAAATGCAGGCGTTCGGCCGGTTGTTGGACGTGATGGATGAATTACGGGAAAAATGTCCGTGGGACAGGAAACAAACAAATGAAAGTCTGAGAACCAACACTATAGAAGAAACTTTTGAGCTGTGTGAAGCAATCATCAATAATGATAATGAAAATATCAAGAAAGAATTAGGAGATTTACTTTTACACATTGTTTTTTATGCCAAGATTGGAGAAGAAAAAGAAGCTTTCGATGTCAAGGATGTGTGTGATGCTTTGTGCGATAAATTAATATTCCGTCATCCGCATGTTTTCGGAGATGTCAATGCGGAGACTTCCAAACAGGTGGAATATAATTGGGAACAAATTAAATTGAAAGAAAAAGGCGGAAATAAAACCATTCTGGAGGGAGTTCCGGCTTCTTTACCTGCTCTTCCCAAAGCTCATCGGATTCAGGACAAGGCTCGCAATGCAGGATTTGATTGGACGAACAGAACATATGTTTGGGAGAAAGTGGGGGAAGAGTTTGCGGAATTGGAATGTGAAATAGAGAACATGAATCAGGACAAAATGGAAGCTGAATTCGGAGATTTGTTTTTTAGCCTGGTTAATGCCGCTCGCCTGTATAAAATCAATCCAGATAATGCATTGGAGAGGACTAATCAGAAATTTATCAGAAGGTTTAATTATATGGAACAAAAAGCTTCCGAAAATAATCAGTTATTGAAAGATATGACTTTGAATGAGATGGAAGTATATTGGAATGAAGCGAAGAAGAATGAAGTGAGCGGATTGTGAACTTAAAAGTAGTGAAAAATTAGAAAAAGTACCCGTTTCAGATTGAATATATTGCTTGTAAATTTTTAAACAGTTTCTAAATAGAGGACGGATTTAACTCGTCAACTTGTTAATAACATGATAACTAAAATTACATTTCCTGCGGAGTGGGCTTCACAAAGTGGTGTGATGCTTACCTGGCCTCATGAAGATACCGATTGGAGAGATATTCTTGATGAAGTTATTCCCTGTTACGTGGCCATCGCCAGGGAGATTATCCGGAGAGAGAAACTATTGATTGTTTGTCGAAATATAAACGATGTGAAAAAACACCTGGGAAATACCGATAATAACCAGGTTATTTTCAGAGAAATGGATATCAATGACACCTGGGCGCGCGACCATGGGCCTATCTCTGTCATGGTAAATGAACATCCTTTTATTTGTGATTTTACGTTCAATGGTTGGGGAATGAAGTTTGCGGCTAATTACGATAATCAAATCACGAAAAAGTTATATGCTTCGAAAACGTTTTCTTCCGACGTGAATTATCAGAATATGATGCATTGCGTACTGGAAGGTGGGAGTGTTGAATCCGATGGCTGTGGAACAATTCTAACTACAAAAGAATGTTTGCTTTCCGACAACAGGAACGAATATAAAGATAAACAGGAAATCGGAGAATATTTAAGTATGATTTTCGGCGTGGAACGTGTCCTTTGGCTCAACCACGGATATCTGAGAGGGGATGATACGGATAGCCATATCGACACTTTGGCTCGTTTTTGTGATCCGGAAACGATCGCTTATGTGAAATGCGAAGATCGATCG
>JAVBSK010000221.1:0-3997 GCA_031556755.1 Bacteroidales bacterium
AAGGACTATTGAAAAAATATTGTCGCTTCCTGCCTGTTCCTGTTGTTTTCGGCAAAAAATCAGAATGGAAAGATGGAAAATCAGTTGAAACAGAAGAAGATAATGTAATCAATGACAGTAACCCTCTCTGGACACGTAAACCATCAGAACTGAAAGAAGAGGATTATAAAAAATTCTATCAGGAGCTGTACCCATTCAGTGATGAACCTCTATTTTGGATTCACTTAAATGTGGACTACCCTTTCAACCTGACAGGAATCCTTTATTTCCCTAAAATTAAGAATAATCTGGATCTGCAACGCAATAAAATTCAATTGTATTGCAATCAGGTATATGTGACAGACTCTGTAGAGGGTATCGTTCCTGAATTTCTGACTCTTTTACATGGAGTAATCGATTCTCCGGATATTCCGTTGAACGTTTCCCGCTCCTATTTACAAAGCGATAGTAATGTAAAGAAAATATCCAACCATATCTCGAAAAAAGTAGCTGATCGTCTTGAAGAAATTTTCAAAAACGATCGGGCACAATTCGAAGATAAATGGGATAGCCTAAAGATTTTTATTGAATACGGAATGTTGAGCGATGAAAAATTCTATGAAAGAGCTGAAAAATTCATTTTGCTGAAAAATATTGATGGAAAAGCATTTACTCTCGATGAATACAAGACTTTAATCAATGATAATCAGACAGATAAAGATGGAAACCTGATCTATTTGTATTCTAACAACAAAACATCACAGTATTCCTACATTGAAGCTGCTAAAAATAAAGGCTACGATGTATTGTTGATGGACGGACAACTGGATGTGCATTTTGTCGGCAAATTAGAACAAAAACTCGAAAAAAGCCGCTTTGTACGAGTTGACAGTGATGTCATTGGCAAAATTATTCAAAAAGGTGATGCTCTAGAAGTTAAATTATCCAAAGAAGAAACCGATGCCTTGGTAGAGACTTTCAAATCAGCAATACCACCCATGGATAAAGTTGATTTCATCGTTGGATTTGAACATTTGGGAGAATATGGCAATCCTGTTACCATCACTCAAAGTGAATTTATGCGCCGGATGAAAGAAATGGCTGAAATGCAGGGAGGAGGCATGAATTTTTACGGAGAAATGCCTGATTCGTATAATATGATTGTCAACCTGGATAATCCGGTGGTGCAGAAGATACAAAACGATAAAGAAGGTTCAAAAGATGCTCTTCGTCAATTAGTTGATCTGGCATTGTTGTCAAACAATATGTTGAAAGGAGAAGCCTTGAATGACTTCATCAAAAGAAGCATTTCTTTAATATAATTTTCTAACTTTGCACCAAATTTATAAGGATGCACTTCTTTTATACCCCCGATATTTTACAAACAAATGAGCTTCCTGATCAGGAAGCTCAGCATTGTATCAGGGTATTACGTCTGAAAGAAGGAGATACCATCAGACTGACGGATGGGAAAGGATACTTTTACGATGCTGTTATCACACTGGCAGATCCGAAACATTGCAAAGTAGAGATTACAAAAACAATCCCGGAAGTTTCAACCTGGAATTGCAAAATAGAGGTTGCTCTGGCTCCAACCAAAAATATCGACCGGATAGAATGGTTTGCTGAAAAAGCAACAGAGATTGGGATCGACAGAATAAATTTTCTAAAATGCAGATACTCAGAAAGAAAGGACATCAAACTTTCCCGAATCGAAAAGATTACGGTCTCTGCCATGAAGCAATCGATGAAAGCAACATTACCGGGATTAGAGGACATGACCGACTTCAAAAAAGTTGCTTCCAGAGAGTTTGTAGGACAAAAATTTATTGCACACTGTTTTCCCGGAGAAAAAGAACTGCTTTGTAAGGCGTATAAACCCGGAAATGATACTTTGATCCTGATCGGACCGGAAGGAGATTTCAGTGAGGAAGAAGTCGCACTTGCCTTAAAAAATGGCTTCAGAGCCATTTCTTTGGGAGATAGCAGGTTGAGGACTGAGACTGCAGCTTTGGTGGCGTGCCAAACTATTCATACAATCAATCAATTAAATAAATGAAAAAGATACTTAAGAAAATAGCTATCTGGACCAGGAATATCATCTTAGGACTTTTCTTACTCAGTTTGTTTTTCGTTCTTTTATATAAATGGGTACCAGTACCTTTCACGCCTTTGATGGTAATCCGTGCTGTAGAACAGAAGATCGACCATAAAAAGGTGCATATCAGTCACAAATGGGTGCCATTATCTAAAATTTCTCAAAACCTGGTTCAAGCGGTTGTTGCCTCTGAAGACAATTTATTTTTAGCGCATAACGGGTTTGATTTCCAACAAATAGAGATTGCACAGGAAGATGCTGCCAAAGGAAAAAAACTCCGAGGAGCAAGCACTATCAGCCAACAAACAGCCAAAAATGTTTTTTTATGGAATGGCGGAGGATTTTTCAGAAAAGGTTTGGAGGCTTATTTCACAATACTCATAGAATTTGTCTGGGGAAAAGAACGTATCATGGAGGTTTATCTGAACTCCATTGAAATGGGTGATGGTATATTCGGAGCAGAAGCTGTGGCTAAAGATCATTTTAGCAAGCATGCTATCAATCTGAGTGCTGAACAGGCCGCTTTAATTGCAGCCACATTACCAAACCCTATTCGGTTCAATTCGGCTAAACCAAGTCCGTATATGCTTAAAAGACAGGCCAAAATACAATCCCTGATGAATAAAATTATCAAGGTTGATTTTGGGAAATCAAACGAAAAGAAAAAAGATCAACCTTCTAAAAGCAAATCAAAAAAATGGAAAGTGTAATAAATTACACGGACTGGGGTATTGCCCCCTACTCTGAGGCTTATGAAAAGCAAAAAGCCCTTTTCGAAACGGCAATTCTAAAAAAAAGTAAAGGAGAAAAAACAGAAAATACCTTGATCTTCTGTGAACACCCTCACGTAATTACAATCGGTAAAAACGGATTATTTTCAAACTTGCTATTTCCAGAACAAATGTTGAAAGAAAAACAAGTCGAACTGTTTCATGTTGACCGGGGTGGAGACATTACCTATCATGGGTATGGACAACTGGTTGGTTACCCTATATTTGACCTCGAAAATTTCAATTTAGGCATGAAGGAATATATTTTCCGGATGGAAGAATGTATCATAAAACTTTTGGAAACTTACAATATCAAAAGTGAACGTTTGAAGGGTGCTACAGGAGTTTGGATCGACACAGATAAGCCCGGAAAAACAAGAAAAATTTGCGCTAGCGGGGTCAGAAGCAGCAGGTATGTTACTATGCATGGTTTTGCGTTAAATATCAATACCGATTTGTCTTATTTTCAACTAATTAATCCTTGTGGGTTCGTTGACAAAGGAGTTACCTCAATGGCCGTCGAACTGCAAAAAGATATTGACTTTGAAGAAGTAAAAGAAAGATTATTGAAACTATTTTTAGAATATTTTCAGTAAAACATTTGAATATCTACATAATTTACATACCTTTGCAAAATATATCAGAAAAATATGAACAATTTATCACATCACCACCATCATCATTACAACGAGTAATCCCGGTGGGCATCAGGTGTGTATATACATAACAAAATAAAGGCTTGCCGTACAAATGGTGAGCCTTTTTTTATAACGTAATAATTATGCTAAGAATTGCAGTACAGGCCAAAGGCCGGTTATTTGAAGAAACAATGGAACTTCTGAATGAAGCTGGAATCAAACTGTCCGCAGGAAAAAGAAGTTTATTAGTGCCATCTAAATCATTTCCTGTTGAAATTCTATTTCTCCGCGATGATGATATTCCGCAAGCTGTTGCAGACGGAGTAGCCGATGCAGGAATTGTAGGAGAAAATGAACATGCTGAAAAAAAGCAAAATGTCAATTTAGTTAAACGACTGGGATTCAGCAAGTGTCGTCTGTCTTTAGCCATTCCAAAAGAAGAAGAATATAACAGTCTGAACTGGTTTTCAGGTAAAAAAATTGCCACTTCCTATCCCGGAATTTTAGAAGGT
>JAVBSK010000068.1:0-4299 GCA_031556755.1 Bacteroidales bacterium
ATCCGGACAAAACAATCGAGAAGTTCTTTTACTCCGAAATTATTCAGCGCCGAACCGAAAAATACGGGAGCGATTTCTCCCGATAAATAGGTGTTGACATCAAATTCGGGATAAACTCCCTCTATCAGTTCCAAATCCGAGCGTAATTTATCGGCTAATTTTTCTCCAATAAACTTTTCTAACTCCGAACTATTTACATCTTTAAAAGCGATCGATTCTGTGATGGTTTGTTTACTGGGAGTATACAGGTCTAATTTCTCTTCATAAATATTGTAGACGCCTTTGAAATTTTGTCCCATATCAATAGGCCAGCTCAACGGACGAACTTTGATTTTCAATTCCTGCTCCAGTTCATCAAGTAGATCGAACGGATCGATACCGTCTCTGTCCATCTTATTGACAAAAACGATTACCGGAGTGTTGCGCATCCGGCAGACTTCCATCAGTTTCCGGGTTTGTTGTTCTACTCCTTTGGCGATATCCACAACGATAATGACGCTATCCACAGCCGTCAGTGTACGATAAGTGTCTTCGGCAAAGTCTTGGTGACCAGGAGTATCAAGGATATTGATTTTATATCCTTCATAGTCGAATCCCATTACGGAGGTCGCAACCGAAATTCCGCGCTGTTTCTCAATTTCCATCCAGTCGGAAGTGGCTGTTTTCTTGATCTTATTGGATTTAACTGCTCCCGCTACGTGTATTGCTCCTCCGAAAAGTAATAGTTTTTCGGTCAATGTTGTTTTTCCTGCATCGGGGTGACTGATGATTGCAAATGTTCTGCGTCGTTGAATTTCTTTGATTAAATCGGCCATATTATTTTAACAATGGAGTATAAAAGTTATTTTTATCGGAGCAAATAATTATTTTTTGCAAAAAAGTATATGTTCGTTATTGGAGAACCCAAAATAATTTTGAGATTCGTCTTTGTAAGTTCTGACTTCTGTTTTGAAATAGACTTGTTCCAGTCTTTGACATAATCCTTTTACTGAATATATCCGTAGATGATCTTCCTGACCGAAATGTATTTTCTGCTCTTCCCTGGAGGTTATCTGATTGTTTTCGTAAATATCATTTTCCTTGAATGGCGTTTGAATGATTGCAGTTCCTCCAGGTTTCAGCACCCGGAAAAGTTCAGACATAGCCTGTATGTCATTTTTAATATGTTCCAGAATGTGATAACAGATAATCAGATCAAAGCTATTGTCCGGTTCATTCATATTGGTAATATCCATATGCTTATCTGCCATGAATTCTCCGCAGAAATCATTGGCGGTATACTGTATGGATGTGATTCCTTTGAATTTTCGATATAAACAACGGGAAGGTGAAAAATCCAGGACATTCAGATTGTCTTTCAAAAAGAACTCTTTTAAAAGGACATGATATAATCTTCGGTTCCGGGACAGGCTGCCACAATGAGGACACATCAAATCGTTTTCAAAAACAGGAATGAATTTTCTTGTTTTTTTTTCGCATACGGGACATTGGTATTTGTTTCCGATGAAAGCGGATGCATAAATTTTCCTCAAAAGTAACTCGTTATTGAGTATCATTCTTCTGGGGATTATGCCTGATAATGCGGATTTGAATAATTTGTACATCCTGATGATATTCTGGATTAAACTTGCAACAGTTTGATGCAGGATTTCAAGCTCTCTTCCCATTCTGAGACTTGCAAGTCGAAAGTATCCTTTATTTTTGTTTTATCCAATACGCTGTACATCGGACGTTTAGCTTTTGTAGGATATTGTTCCGTAGTTATTGGGCTTACTTTACAGGATTTTATTCCTGAGAGTTCATGAATTTTTAAGGTAAAATCATACCATGAACAAACTCCTTCGTTGCTGTAATGATAAATTCCGGGAATGAATGACCTTTTTTCTTCGCTGCGAACAATGATGTGCATGATTGCTTGAGCCAGATCGGCAGCGTAAGTCGGAGTTCCTGTTTGATCGGCGACTACATTCAATGAATCACGTTCGTTACCCAACCGGATCATTGTTTTTACGAAATTGTTTCCGAAAGAAGAATATAGCCAGGCTGTACGGATAATAATGCTTTCTTTGCAATTTTTCAGGAGAATATCTTCTCCTGCTTTTTTACTGTTGCCATATACCGATTGCGGATGAGTCGGATCTGTTTCTTTATATGGACGATTTCCTTTTCCGTCGAAAACATAATCGGTAGAAACGTGGATGATTTTTGCCCTTTGGGAAGCCGCCAGCGCCAGGTTTTCAACGGCGTCCCGGTTGATTTCATAACAAAGTTCTAGCTCATCTTCTGCCTTATCCACTGCCGTATAGGCGGCGCAATTTACAATGTAATCGATATTCTTCTCTATGATGAAGTTTTCGACAGCCACTTTATCGCACAAATCCAATTCGGCAATATCAGTGGGAAAAAACTCAAATTGCGAATATGATGGAAACAAAATTCTCATTTCGTTTCCGAGTTGTCCGTTAGCGCCGGTTATTAATATATTTTTCATACTGTTTTATTGCTACAAATACATTATTTTTGCGCAAAAGTACAACAAATATGATGGAGTATCAAATACTGAATGCCGGATTCTTTTATGCTGATGGAGGAGCTATGTTTGGTGCAGTTCCCAAGAAAGCCTGGAACAGAAAATATTCGTCTGACGATCAAAATTGCTGCCGGTTGTCTATGCAATGTTTATTGGTATGGAACGAAAAACAGGTAATATTGTTGGATACAGGTATCGGAACAAAAGATTTAGGGAAATTATCGTATTATCGTTTTGAAGATTTGCAAGATATATCCATACAGTTGAAACAATTCGGATTTTCTCCCGAAGATATTACCGACGTTGTGTTGTCTCATCTTCATTTTGACCATTGCGGAGGATGTACTTATTATGATGAAAACGGTAAATTAAAAATAACTTATCAGAAAGCCCGTCATTGGGTGAGCAAAAAACAGTGGCAAAATTTTCTAAATCCGAATAGATTAGAAGATGATTCCTTCAGAAAAAAAGATATGATGCCGGTTTATGATGCCGGATTACTACATATATTGGAAGAAAACGCTATATTATCTGATGGATTCCGGATGATCCTGTATGATGGACACACCCGTGGACAAATTGTTTCATTGATAGATACAACCGATGGTTTATGTGTATTTGCCGGAGATGTGATTCCTACAAAAGCTCATCTCTCGCTTGAATGGATTTCAGCTTATGACGTAGAGCCTTTGTTGTCTGTTGAGGCAAAAGTTGATTTGTTGGAAATTATTAATAAAGGGAAGACTTTCACTGTTTTTTATCATGAAAGCAATAGGATCTGAATGAAAACAGAATACAAAAAAAGCCGGTCAATCATACCGGCTTTTTTACTGTCAATTCCTGATTATAATTGAGGACCTGCAGGAATCAAGTTATTGCCTTCCGGCAAATATTGCTCGAAGTTTTTAATATATTTAGCAGCCAAAGATTTAGCTTTTTCTTCCCATTCTGTTACATTAGCATAAGTTGAACGAGGATCTAAAATGTCGGAAACTCCAGGTAATGATTTAGGAGCAGTTAAGTTCAGGATAGGAACATTTACCCTTTCTGCTTTTTCGATAGAACCGTCAATGATAGCATCAATGATCGCGCGGGTGTCTTTCAAAGAGATACGTTTTCCTGTTCCGTTCCAACCTGTATTCACCAAATATGCTTTAGCATTGTGTTCTTTCATTTTGTCACCTAATGTTTTTGCATACATTGTTGGGTGCAAAGTCAAGAAAGCTTCACCGAAAGCAGGAGAAAAAGATGGAACAGGCTCTGTGATACCACGTTCTGTTCCAGCTAATTTTGAAGTATAACCGCAAAGGAAGTGATATTGTGCTTGTTTGTCATCCAGAATAGAAACCGGAGGCAATACTCCGAATGCATCTGCAGAAAGATAAACAATCTTGCTTGCATGACCTGCTCTTGAAGGAAGAACGATTTTGTTGATGAAAGTGATAGGATAAGAAACACGAGTGTTCTCTGTTTTAGAAGCTTCTTTAGAGAAGTCAGGAGTTCCGTCGGCTTTAACTGTTACGTTTTCCAACAGAGCGTCACGACGGATAGCTCTCCAGATATCAGGTTCGTTTTCTTTGCTCAAGTCAATAACTTTTGCATAGCAACCACCTTCGTAGTTGAATACTCCGTTGTTGTCCCATCCGTGTTCGTCGTCACCGATCAAATAACGTTTTGGGTCGGCAGAAAGAGTCGTTTTACCTGTTCCAGACAAACCGAAGAATACAGCAACATCACCATCTTTACCTACGTTAGCTGAACAGTGCATA
>JAVBSK010000066.1:0-3104 GCA_031556755.1 Bacteroidales bacterium
CGTTAGGATTAGCGCCACATTGTTCTACAACATTCAAGACGCCGGATATCCCGACCAGGTCTTTGAACGGATTATCACCCTGAAAACTTAAATACAACTTTTTAAGCGGTTGTTTAGCCGTATTGATATTTTTCAATACGGGTAATTGATAATTATTATTAGGCATTTGCCAGAAAGATGTGAAATCCCAGGTATCATAGGTCGATTGCTGTGACAATTCATCTTCCGTTATATCCAATCCGTGTATATTATTTGCAGCTCCGCTTACCGTCGCATTGTTAATTTTCATTCCGGCATAGGCTTTGTTATTTATCAATACTATTTTTCCGTCTTTCACCCAACCGTATATCCTTCCTCCAGCAGTTGTTTGGGCTGTAATAGTCTTATTGATAGCGACACAATTGGAAACTGCAACCTCTAGATTTGCAGTAACACTAGCGCTTACGGCGCCTACAAGACCTCCTACAGAACCTTCATTACAGGTTATATCATTTTGTGAATAACATTTATCTATAAAAATACGGACAGATCCCCATGAGTTTCCCAATAAACCTCCCGTCCCGTTTCCTGCTGAGAGAACGTTTCCCACAGCATAACAATTCGTCATTGTAATGTTCATCCAATTATTGAATCCAAGGATTCCTCCTGCAAATTTTGATGTCGCCTCTACCGTTCCAATAGCGAAAACCTGATCGAATACGACATCTAATGTTCCTGAAGGCACATTAGTCGCTAAACCGGCTACGATACCTATATTTTCAATTCCTTTCATTTTATATCCTTCAGCCACGATCACACCGAGTTTTTTTATCGTTACTGTTCCGGATATTGCTCCGAACAATCCGATATTATTTGCGGTTTGAGTCGACCAAATATTGAATATGACATGTCCGTTACCATCAAACGTTCCGGAAAAAGGCGTAGTTGCGTCACCAATCGGCGTCCAACCTTTGGCAGGTGAATTGGATGCAATCCATACTGACAGGTCAATGTCATTGGCCAGTTTATAATTTGCGGACAGATTGTTTCCTACGGCTCTTAAATCAGCCGCATCTTCAATCAGAAATGGCGTTTCAAGAGTACCATTTCCTCCTCCGAAAATTCCATTTGCTGCATTTAAATGAACGGAAAACAGGCATAAAATAACTATAATGATTATCGGATTGAGTAATTGTTTTGTCATGGTATTATTTTTTTATCATTTTAAAATCGGAAGGAAGTGCACGGGTCAATTCGAACCAATTGACTCCTCCAAATTGTTGGCTGGTTCCAGTCGTACCTGCTGCAGTAAAAATCACATACAAGTCATGAACACCTGACGCTCCGACAAGCGGCACTTCAAAGTCGTGATACAAACCCCATCCAGTCATACTATTTTCCATCACCAGACTGCCTATAAGGGTTCCGCCGCTCAACGAACCGTTGGGTTCAATAGTCCGGTCAATCCAGAATTCTATTTTGGAAGTCCGGGGAAACTCTTTCCTCACTTTGATTGAAGTCGTGAATTCTTTGAAATCTATATTTTTGTAGACAGCATAATTATTTTGCCAGGTATTGATCAATGCTTGCCCGCCGGCATCCTGAGAATCATTCACAGCTCCTTTCTGAATACCCTCTTTATGCTGGTAATTTTTACCAAACAAGATATCGGCAGTTTCAGCCTCAATCCGGTAAATATCACGGGTATATTCGTCTACCACCTGAATATCTATATATGTGAAAATATTGCTATCGTAAACAGAAACCGCTTTTACCCTGGCCGCACCAGCTTTCAGTCCTTTGATAATACCGTTTGTTAAGCCAATCACAGTTGTTTCAGCTTGCGGTTCTATCGACCAGACCAATTCTTTTTGATAGGCATTTTCTGGAATATATTTGACTTTTAAAGCGATAGATTCATCTATATTGACTTTTACAGGAGATGTTTCCGGCGAAATTCCGGTTATATCAAGAAACTTGCGGTTTCTCAATTCAAAGAAATTGAAATACGCAGGTTGAGAACCGGATATAGTTCTAAAAATGACATACAGGTTGTGGGAACCGGCCGCTCTTGATAAAGCGACATCATAATCCTCCCAGGAATTTTTCCGGCTTTCATCGATATTCAGCTTACCGATTAATTGTCCGTCTGGACTATCTGTCCGTATTTCAACGGAATGAGCCTGAAGCGTATAAAGTCTCAGACGCAAGGTTTCCGTATAGCTTCCAAAATCAACATCATTAAATATCAAATAGTTATCTTTCAAAATATTCGTCACGTAACAACCCTTCGGATTTTGAACGTCAATGATATTTCCGGTTGAATTAGACACCAATGCGGGACTTCCGGTAGCGCTGTTATAATATTCCGCTTCGATGCGGTAAATGACATCATGACTCCTATCGGGAAGAAATTTCAGATTTTTGTAATGCCCTTTGTTGATAATCCCCAATTCAGCCAGACTACCGGCAGGTTCGGAATTTCCATAGAGATAAATATGATCAAATGTAACTCCTTCGACTTGGTTGTTTTTATCGAATCCCATCAAGGTAGACGAACGCTTCCATCCTCCTTTATTCCGAATATTGATATTTTTCAACACCAAATTAGACAAAGGGGGATTCCCTATTCCGGGACTTTCCACCAAAACGCTGAGCCATCCGTCTTCACCTCCTGATTCAATGTCTACATTTTCAAATATGACATTGTGAAATCCGTTTTTATATTTCCGGTCGCCATATTTCGGTTCCACGCCCAAAGCGCGTCCGCAATCATGCACTACGCTGTTTTTAACTGTTACATCATATTGGGGGGTCATGGCTCCATGCCCCAATTTAAATGCACCGCAAAAAGTGAGAGCATGGCAATCATCGAATGTTACGTTACGAAGTTCCTGCGGGGTTCCGTACCATTTCTGACTGATATCGGTGGCTTGTTCCCATGTTTTAGTAGAATAGGGATCATCCAATGAAATTGCTATCGAATGCTGTATCAATACATTCTTGGATTCGCAAACATCGATTCCATCGTCTTCACCTATCCACATGGCGTTAAACTGTTTGTAATTTCTGAATGTTATGTTCTCCGAACGAGCCAACACAACTGACCAAAAAGAACCTTCTTT
>JAVBSK010000375.1:0-5664 GCA_031556755.1 Bacteroidales bacterium
TTTCTAATCATATTCAATATCCCTCGCTTAAAGGCTCCTATTGCGGATAGAATTCCTTTCAATCTATATTATATTACCTCAAGATATATTTCAGAAAAAAAAGAAGCACAGACAGTGAGAGAAAAATTGTCCGAAAACGTATCCTGCGAAAGCGAGGACGATTTAATCGTAGTGATGATACTCGGAGAATCACTGCGTTCCGACCATTTAGGGATCAACGGATATGAAAGGAATACGACTCCCAATCTGCAAAAAGAGGATATTATTTCTTTCCCGAATATATACTCCGAATATACTTACACCAACGTAAGCCTTCAGCACATATTGACAAGAGCCGACAGTATTCATCCTGAATACGCCTATAATGAGCGTTCTTTCGTCGACTTATTCAAATCCTGTGATTTTCATACGATCTGGCTGGCGAATCAGGAACCTGCTAAATCCTATGTGTATTTCATGAAAGAATGTGACACATTAGTTTATGCAAATACAGATAAATCCGGTTATGTATTCGAAAACAAATGGACAGATGCTGACCTACTTCCTGCATTCAGAACTTTCATTGCAGAAGACACCTGTAAGCAAATGATTATCATGCATACTATCGGATCCCACTGGTATTATAACGCTCACTTCCCTGATAGTTTCCAGATTTACAATCCCATTGTAAAAAGCCGTATCGTTTCGGCAAGTACCCCGGAAGAGTTAATCAATTCTTATGACAACACGATTCTTTGCACCGATTTCTTCATTTATTCTGTCATCAATGAATTGCGAAATAAAAATGCCATTGTTTTTTATTTATCAGATCATGGTGAAAGCCTGGGAGAAAACGGAATCTGGCTACATGCAACGGATTCTCCTCCGATTCATTATCCGGCATGCTTTATCTGGTTGTCTCCACAATATAAAGCCAGACACATTGACAGATATGAAACTTTACAAGAAAATAAAAGTCACAGATACCGTACTGACTTTCTTTTTCACACAATCCTGGAAGCCGCTGATATACAAAGTGATGTTATAGATCTTAATTTCAGCCTCTTCAAAAAACTCAATAAGAACTGATTTTAAATATATATAAAATGCGCCCATCCCTTTTTCTCATTCCGGTTACATTGGGAGATACGGAAATCGACAAAGTGCTTCCGCCATATAATCGAGAACTTATCTTACAAATGAGATATTTTATTGTTGAGAATATAAGAACAGCACGGCGTTTCCTGAAAAAGACAGATCCCTCTATCAATATTGATGAACTGACTTTCTATGAACTGAATAAACATACCTCTCCTGAAAGTATTTCTTCTTTCCTGAAACCTGTCTCTGAAGGATTTTCCGTTGGTATAATCTCGGAAGCCGGATGCCCGGCCATTGCAGATCCGGGAGCGGACGTCGTCGCTATCGCTCAACAGAAAGATATTCCGGTAGTTCCGTTGGTCGGACCTTCCTCCATCCTGATGGCGTTGATGGCATCGGGATTCAACGGACAAAGTTTTGCTTTTCATGGATATTTACCCATCAATTCGGAACAACGCATTTCTGAAATCAAACAGTTGGAACAACGCATCTATACGGAAAATCAAACACAACTGTTTATCGAGACTCCTTACAGAAACGGGAAGTTGATTGAAGACTTATTGAAAATCTGTAAACCTTCAAGCAAACTTTGTATCGCTGCGGATATTACCTGTGCATCGGAATATATCCATACAAAAACTGTTTCGGAATGGAAAAAATCTCAACTGCCTGATTTATCCAAACGTCCATGTATCTTTCTGATTTATAAATAAAAAACAAAAAGATATAGTTCCTGGCTTATGTCAAAAATCTTTACGAAATATATTGAAAAATTCAGAATTCAAGCTCTTGTGACAAACATTCCTGTTCCGGAAAATACAGAAATAATCATTGTCATCCCCTGTTATAACGAACCGGATGTTTTCAATACACTTTCTTGTTTATTTGATTGTGAAACGGAAAATTTCCGAACTGAAATTATACTTTTGGTCAATTCTTTTTTAATCAGTCCAAAATCAATTCAGGAACAAAACCGGAAAACTTTTGAAGAAGCAAAACAATTTGCGAAAGAGAAAAACAATGAATTCCTGAGCCTGATTCCCATTCTCGTTGAAAACCTGGATGGGCGCCAGACGGGAGCCGGAGTTCCCCGGAAAATCGGGATGGATGAGGCCTTACTTCGATTTCTTTCCATTTCAAAAACAGATGGTATAATTGTGTCCTTAGATGCCGATTGTATGGTTGAAAAAAACTATCTGACTGAAATTTATCGCATCTTTCACCCGGATAAAAAACTGCTTTCAGCTACCATTGCATTCCATCATCCCGTAGAACATCTGAGCGAAGATGATCCTATCAGAAGATCAATCGGACTTTACGAAACATATCTGCATTACTATAGAGCTGCGATCGCTTATTCGGGATATCCTTACCCCTATCACACCATTGGTTCCGCCTTTGCTGTCAGATGCGAACCTTATGTACAAGTAGGGGGAATGGGCAAACAACAAGCCGGAGAAGATTTCTATTTTTTACAAAAAATATTCCAACTGGGAAAAACGACCGAGATAAAAAATACTTGCGTATTCCCAGCCGCCAGGATATCCGACAGAGTACCGTTCGGAACAGGACCGACACTATCCAAAATGATTTCTGAAAAAGAAATTGTCAAATACACCTATTCATTCGAATCTTTTCATATCCTGAAACAGTTATTTGACATCAAAGACAATTTTTTCAAGACAGACTCCGAAAACATCAATGAAATGATAAAGGACATCCATCCTGTCTTGAAAGATTTTCTTGAAAAAGATGATTTTATACGGGAAATTGAAACAATCAACCGGACGACATCGACCTTACAGGCTTATAAAAAGCGCTTTTTCTGCTATTTCAATGCATTCAAGATCCTAAAGTTTCTGAATTTTATACATCCTGATTATTTACCTCTCAAAGAAGTGAAATCTGAATTTGAGATACTAACGCTCAATACCTCAAATCAAAATTCTTCGCCCCATAATTAGTCGAGTTGATATTGACGAATAATAGCCTGCTGCCATCAGAAAGGCCTAAAATCTCACTCAAATCAAAAGAAGCATAGCTCCTTCTTTCATATCCCGGAAGATCTTCGCCTGTCGAATGCCTGAAATAAAGCATAATTGTGTCTGAAATTTGTTGAATATCCGCCATCAACAAAGCAATTTTATGAGGATTGGAGTAAAAATCAAAACTAAAATCAAGATTCAGATAAGTACTTCCTAGCCATACACTTCTCAGATAAACAGGATCATTGCGGAATATATCGATCGTCTCCTGATTGGTTATCAATGGTTTTCCCTGGGTGATAACACGGCATACATTGACTTTGACAACACGGTCATAACCAGGTTTTTCTTCGGACAAGTAAGAATAATTCAGCCAGACACGCTGATCTTTTTCTATTTTCCACTGCTGGTCCGATGTATACAAAGACTCTCCAGAATCAAGCAGGAATGAGTGAAGACCGTTATCGAATACAACAGTAGCTAAATCAACCTTATACGCCCCGATATCGTAAGAAATATCTTCCTCTTCACAGGAAAAAGATAAAATGCAAACAAGGTTTAATATCAGTATTTTAAACCATACATTCACCTTGTAATCTAGCTTTTGTTTCCATTTGATTCTTTACGGGATAAGCATACATCTCCAATAATTTCTCCGTTAAAAACGGTATATCTTTATTCGGAATATCTATTAACTCTAACTTTTGTTGGAAATATGCTTCTGTTTTTCTGAGCTCCTCTTCCGAATAAGCCGATTTAAATTGTCCGTTTCCCCACAATTTATCATAAGCGACATAATTGATAGGGTAAAACCTGTAATTCAGAAAAATCTCATTGTCGATAATGGATGCCACTTGAGCAATTTGCTCACTTTTATCCATTTTAAAATCTATCTGATTTAAAAACTGATTAATAGGACGACCTATCTGAAAATGGATGTTTCCTTTATAGCCAAGAATACCGGTCTCCATGTTTTTCATATCATCTTTCTGGGATTTTTTGTATTCCGGATCATCCCTTTTTAGCTGAAACTCCTTGGCCTTCAGATAATCGCAGGGATCGAATTCATAAGACAATGACAATGGTACAATATTGACAGCTTTTATATTCTCCAGGAAATGACCTCCTCCTCCAAGTCCCAGCATTTTTAACACGCTCATTTGAGTCCTGTCGTCGGAATTTTTCGCACGTCCTTCACGTTGTGCAATCCAGACAGATTCTTTTTTATCCTTGATTGCATAGTGTATATACTCCGAGAGTTGTTTGGAAACTTCATATTGTTGTCGCGTCCCGACTCCCCTTTTCACGAGAATACCCTTATTCAATCTAAGCATACTGGTAATCCATGGTTTAACCAAAAGATTATCTCCCAGGCAAATCTCAGACGTATCATAACCTTCATTCAACTGTAATACACAAAGAATAGATGCATCCAGGATAATATCCCTGTGGTTAGAAATGAAAGTATATGAACTTGTTTTAGGTACATTCCCGAATCCCGAGCAATCAACAGCCTTTGCTGATCTGCTGAGAACGGAAAATACAGCACTCTTAACTACTGTATTTTGAAAATCGTATCTTTTGTCGAAAGTCAACAAAAGAGATTTCAATTCCGACCAATCTACATTCGGAAGAGCAATCTTTACCACTCTTTCAAATTCAGGATCTTTTAACAATTCAGCAATTTGAGCAGCAATTTCTTCTTCGTAAAAAGGACGAATATCGTCAAACTCTGATCTCTTCTCCATATTGTAATATTATGTGTTCTCTATTATTTCGGTCATCACATCCTTTATGTTCAAACCGGCAGCCCTGACCTGCTGAGGAATAAAACTTGTTGCCGTCATTCCGGGTGTTGTATTTACTTCCAACAGATTAATTAATCCCTGTGAAGAAACTATATAATCTATCCGGATGATTCCCCTGGCTCCGACCAAATCGTATATTCTTGAGGTCAGACACTGAACTTCATTGGTCAAAGTATCCGGAATACGAGCCGGAGTGATTTCTTCCACTTTTTCAGCCGTATATTTTGCTTCAAAATCAAAAAACTCATTTTTACTGACCACTTCGGTCACAGGAAACACAACTGATTTCCCTTTTATCTTGTAACAACCGCAAGTCAACTCCGTACCTGACATAAACTTCTCAATAATAACTTCTTCTCCTTCTTCAAAAGCCCTGGAGATAGCCGGTTGAATTTCTTCTTCAGTCTTGACTTTGGAGGTTCCAAAACTGGAACCTCCATCATTCGGTTTGATAAAAACAGGCAATCCCAATTGTTCGACAACTGTTCTGTTTGATATCTTCTGATCTCTCCTCAGCATGATTGAGTCAGCAACTTGTATGCCAAAAGATTTCAGATAATGATTACATATATATTTATTGAACGTAAGGGCGGATGCCAAAACGCCACAAGAAGAGTAGGATATGCCGGTTAAGTCGAAATACCCCTGTAACTTCCCATTCTCTCCGGGAGTACCATGAATAGTAATATATGCGAAATCAATTTCAATTTTCTTGCTGTCGATCATAAAACTAAAATTATTCCTGTCTATGACCTCTTTCTGATCATTTTCCAGTTGTACATACCATTCAT
>JAVBSK010000241.1:0-3034 GCA_031556755.1 Bacteroidales bacterium
TTAATATAAAAATATGAATAACAATACAAACATAGTTCATCATCATTACAGCGAGTAATTCCGGTGGGCTTTGTTGTGTAAATATTGTATAAAATATAAAAGGCTTGCCAATAATAAGGTAAGCCTTTTTTAATAGATCTCAAATTATGCTTAGAATTGCTGTACAGGCCAAAGGTCGTTTGTTCGAAGAGACAATGGAGTTACTGAATGAGGCCGGAATCAAATTGACTTCAGGAAAAAGAAATCTGCTTGTCCCTTCAAAAACATTTCCGGTTGAACTGCTTTTCCTTCGTGATGACGATATTCCTCAGTCGGTAGCATCGGGTGTGGCTGATGTCGGTATCGTAGGAGAAAACGAATATATGGAAAAACGGGAAGATGCCGACATCATCAAACACCTCGGATTCAGCAAGTGCCGTTTGTCTTTAGCAATTCCGAAGGACGAAGAATACAAAAGTCTAAATTGGTTCGCAGGAAAGAAAATTGCAACCTCCTACCCTGGTATTTTAGCCGATTTCCTGAAAAGGAATGCCATCAAAGCCGAAATACATGTCATATCTGGTTCTGTTGAAATCGCTCCCGGAATAGGTTTAGCCGATGCTATTTTCGACATTGTCAGTTCGGGTAGCACATTGGTCAGTAACCGCCTGAAAGAAGTGGAAGTTGTGATGCAATCGGAAGCTTTGCTTATCGGGCATAACAAATTAAATAAAGAGAAGAAAGAAATTCTTGATGAGTTGATTTTCAGAATCAACGCCGTACAAACAGCGGAAAATAAAAAATACATCTTATTGAATGCTCCCAATGACAAACTGGATGAAATATTTTCCATACTCCCCGGGATGAAAAGCCCTACCGTTCTACCATTGGCTCAGGAGGGATGGAGTTCCATTCATTCAGTCATTGATGAGAAACGTTTTTGGGAGATTATAGGAAAACTGAAAAATCTGGGAGCTGAAGGTATCCTGATTATTCCTATAGAGAAAATGATTTTGTAAAATGCAAATAATAAAATATCCTTCGAAAAGCGACTGGGAAAAGATATTGAAACGTCCGGTATTGGATAATTCATCCCTGTTTGAAACCGTCAAGACTGTACTGGAAGATGTACGCTTGAAAGGCGATAAAGCTGTATTGACTTACGAAGAACGCTTCGACAAGGTCTTGCTGCAAAGTTTAACAGTTTTGGAAGAAGAAATAGAAGAAGCAGAAAGAAACGTACCGGAAGAATTAAAATCAGCCATCCGTACTGCAAAAAAGAACATTGAAACTTTTCACGCTTCACAACAATTGAGCGTAAAAAAAATAGAAACTGCACCCGGAGTTGTTTGCTGGCAAAAACCGGTCGGAATCGAAAAGGTCGGATTATATATTCCGGGAGGAACCGCTCCCTTGTTTTCAACAGTATTGATGTTGGCCATTCCTGCAAAAATAGCGGGTTGCAAAGAAATTATTTTGTGTTCTCCTCCAAATAAGGATGGAAAAATCCATCCGGCCATTTTATTTGCAGCCAAAGAATCAGGTGTAAATAAGATATTTAAAATCGGAGGAATACAAGCCATTGCGGCCATGTCATATGGAACGGAAACCGTACCTAAGGTTTACAAGATTTTTGGACCTGGCAACCAATATGTAACCGCAGCCAAACAATTGGTAAGTCTGAAAGAGGTCGCTATCGATATGCCTGCCGGCCCTTCGGAAGTAGAAGTTATCGCAGACGAAACTGCCCATCCTGCTTTTGTGGCGGCGGATTTATTATCTCAGGCCGAACATGGAATTGACAGTCAGTCGATTCTTATCACGACCACAGAATCTATTATAGAAAAAGTGATTGCGGAAATCAATCTCCAATTAGAAAAACTATCCCGCAAAGAATTAGCATCTAATGCATTGAAAAACAGCAAAATCATTTTAGTGAAAGATCACAAAGAAATCGTCGGAATGACCAATGCGTATGCTCCCGAACACCTGATCATCGAAACAAAAAATTACATGGAATTAGCAGAACAAATCACCAATGCAGGTTCCGTTTTTTTGGGACATTATACTCCCGAAAGCGCCGGGGATTATGCTTCGGGAACAAATCATACTTTGCCGACAAACGGTTATGCCAAGGCATACAGCGGTGTTAATCTGGATAGTTTCATCAAAAAAATTACCTTTCAGGAAATTTCTAAAGAAGGAATAATGAACTTAGGTAAAACTATCGAAATCATGGCGGAAAACGAACAGTTAGACGCCCATAAAAATGCGGTGACTTTGAGATTGAATAACTAATCTAAAATTCACTACTCACGGCAAAGTCTCAAAATTCACAAATAGAATTATATGATTATCAAAACAATTCCATATCAATCTTCCGAATATACGACAATGTGCGAATTGCGTAACGAAGTTTTGCGCCGCCCGATCAATTTGTTACTGACGGATGAAGATATTAAAAAAGAATTGAACGATATATTTATTGCTGCTTTTGATAATCAGGAAATTATAGGATGTTGTATTTTGACAGCAATCAATAAACAAGAGATTAAATTGCGGCAGATGGCTGTAAAAAAAGGCCATCAACGGAAAGGCATAGGAAAGGCTATTTTGCAATATGCAGAACAAACAGCCCTGGCAAACGGATATTCCATTATTATTCTACACGCCAGAAAAGACGCTGTAGAATTTTACCAAAGGAACGGATATTTTGTTGAAGGAGATGAATTTACAGAGGTTGGGATTCCTCATTATGAAATGATTAAACAAATTTAGAATTATGAACTTACAAAAACTTGTCAGAAAAAATATCCGGGATTTGAAACCTTACTCTTCAGCGCGTGATGAATTTAAAGGAGAAGCATCTGTTTATTTGGATGCCAACGAAAATCCGTATAATAATCCATACAATCGCTATCCCGATCCTTTACAATGGAAGGTAAAAGAAAAAATAGCCGGAATAAAAGGGATCGCCAAAGAAAAAATCATGCTCGGAAATGGAAGTGATGAGCCGATTGATTTGGTTTTTCGCACATTTTGTGAACCGGGAATC
>JAVBSK010000277.1:0-3763 GCA_031556755.1 Bacteroidales bacterium
CAATCGGGTTCGGACGAAGTACTCCGGCTCATGAAGAGAAAATACAATACCTCTCTTTTTCGGTCTAAGATAGAAAAAATCAAAATCTTGATGCCGGATGCATTTATTGGAGTTGATGTTATTGTCGGCGTCAGGGGAGAAACAGATATATATTTTGAACAAGCCAAGCAATTCATAGCAGATTTGCCCATTTCCCAATTACATGTATTTACTTATTCCGAAAGAATCGGCACAAAGGCCTTGGAAATAGCGTATACCGTCCCCCCGAAAATCAAACAGGAGAGGAGCAAAGCCTTGCTGGAAATTTCGGAAACAAAACTGAATGAATTTTACTTGTCACAACAAGGCAAAGAGAAGTATGTCTTGTTTGAACATACGCGCAAAGGAAAAAAAATGTTGGGTTTCACTGAAAATTATGTTAAGGTCGAAGCTGATTATGACTCGTCTTTAATCAATCAAATAATTAAGGTCAAGTTGGAAAATTTCAATAATGACAAATCTGCGATGACTGTTACATATTCTTAAAAAACGTTTTTCTTTTCATAAAAATTCTTTCATGTGATTTGAAATTTTATTTCAGAGAGAATATTTTTTTGAACAAAACGTTCTATTTAAGTCGGGACTTTAAAACAAAATGTGTAATTTTGCCGATCTGAAATAACAACGTAAATATAGATACATGTCTGCTTCAAAGAAAATTAAAAATGCACTGATTTCGGTTTTTCACAAAGACGGTTTGGATCAAATTTTAAGTAAATTAAATCAGGAAGGAGTTTCTTTTTACTCCACAGGAGGAACACAGGAATTTATTGAATCCCTGGGATTTCCTTGTAATTCGGTGGAAGGCCTTACCGGCTATCCGTCGATCTTAGGAGGTAGAGTCAAGACCTTACATCCCAAGGTCTTCGGAGGAATCCTGTCCCGTAGGGAAAATGATTCTGACCATCGTCAGTTGGCGGAATATGAGATTCCTGAAATTGATCTGGTTATTGTGGACTTATATCCCTTCAGAGAAACAGTTGCATCCGGAGCCGATGAACAATCTATCATTGAAAAAATAGATATAGGAGGAATTTCTTTGATTCGCGCAGCAGCGAAGAATTTCAAAGACGTAGTGATTGTAGCTTCCAAAGAGCAATATACTCCTTTCTTCGAATTGTTGAATGAAAATGGAGTGAATACAACCCTGGAAGATCGCAAATGGTTTGCCAAGGAAGCTTTTGCCGTTTCATCCGGATACGATTCTGCTATTTTCAATTATTTCGACGGGGGAGAGGGTTCTTACTTCAGGCAAGCTGTCGATCAGGCTAAAATCCTCCGTTATGGTGAAAATCCTCATCAAAAAGGATTTTTTTACGGTAACTTTGAGGATGCTTTTGAACAATTGCAAGGCAAGGAAATCTCCTATAATAATTTGTTGGATATAGATGCTGCTGTTAATCTGATTAACGAATTCGATGAAATCACGTTTGCAATATTGAAGCACAATAATGCCTGTGGTATCGCTTCCAGACCGACTGTTTCGGAAGCTTGGAATGATGCATTGGCCGGAGACCCGGTTTCTGCTTTCGGGGGGGTACTGATTACGAATGGTATCATAGATAAAGCGGCGGCGGAAGAAATCAATAAGATTTTCTTTGAAGTAATTCTCGCTCCGGATTATGATACGGATGCATTGGAGATCCTGATGCAGAAGAAAAACAGAATCATTCTGATTCAAAAAACGATCAAACAATCGACTGTTCAATATCGTTCTTTGCTTAACGGAGTACTCGTACAGGATAAAGACTTGAGTGTTCAAACGGAGGCTGATCTGAAAACAGTGACTACTCAACCGCCGACATCAAGGGAAATAGAGGACTTGTTGTTTGCCAATAAACTGGTGAAGAATACAAAATCCAATGCAATTATCCTGGCGAAGAACAAACAATTGTGCGCCAGCGGAGTCGGTCAGACTTCCCGCGTCGATGCACTCAGACAAGCCATAGAGAAAGCTAAATCTTTCGGTTTTGATTTGACGGGAGCAGTTATGGCGTCTGATGCATTTTTTCCGTTCCCCGATTGTGTGGAAATTGCACATGAGGCGGGAATTACTTCGGTTATCCAACCTGGAGGGTCTATCAAAGATGAATTATCCGTAAACTATTGCAATGAAAATGAAATGGCAATGGTAATGACGGGTGTCAGACATTTTAAACATTAAAAATAATTATAGGATGAGAAATAAGAAGAATTAGATAAATCTTTCATTTTTTTTACCTCTTCTTTCATTATTCATTCTTTCATTTCGAAGATTATGGGATTATTTTCATTCACACAAGAAATAGCGATGGACCTTGGCACTGCCAATACCATCATCATCAGCAACGGAAAAATCGTTGTAGATGAACCCTCGGTGGTTGCATTGGATCGCCGTACGGATAAATTATTGGCTATAGGAGACAAAGCGCGGCAAATGCATGGTAAGACCCACGAAAATATCAAAACCATTCGTCCGTTGAGGGACGGAGTGATTGCCGACTTTTATGCCGCAGAACAAATGATTCGCGGTATGATCAAAATGATTAATAATAAAAACCGATTCTTTTCTCCTTCTTTGCGGATTGTAGTTTGTATTCCTTCGGGAAGCACCGAAGTGGAAATCCGTGCAGTTCGCGATTCTGCCGAACATGCGGGAGGAAGGGATGTATATATGATATATGAGCCTATGGCTGCTGCTATCGGTATTGGTATTGATGTTGAGGCTCCGGAAGGAAATATGATCGTGGATATAGGTGGAGGAACGACAGAAATCGCCGTTATTTCATTAGGAGGAATAGTCTCTAACAAATCCATTCGTATTGCGGGAGATGATCTGACCGCTGATATTATAGAATACATGGGGCGTCAACACAATATGCGTATCGGAGAACGTTCTGCTGAATTGATAAAGATGAACGTGGGATCTGCCATCGTTAACCTGGAAAATCCGCCGGAAGATTATATCATATTTGGACCTAACCGTATGACTGCGCTTCCTATGGAAGTGCCGGTTTCTTATCAGGAGATCGCACATTGTATTGATAAATCTATTTCAAAAATCGAAATGGCGGTATTGAGCGCACTGGAACAAACACCCCCTGAATTATATGCAGATATTGTTAGGAATGGTATTTATCTGGCAGGAGGAGGCGCTTTGCTGAGGGGATTGGATAAACGCCTGCAAGACAAAATCAATATTCAGTTTCATATTGCGGAAGATCCGCTGCACGCTGTCGCTAAAGGAACAGGAATCGCCCTGAAAAATATTGATAAGTTCAATTTCCTTATCAGATAATCCAAGCTTGGTTGCATGCGTAATTTAATTGCTTTTCTGTCAAAAAACGTTCATTGGTTATTTTTTCTGTTATTGATTTTTCTTTCGATAACGTTTCTGATCAATAACAATACTTTCCAGAAAAGTAAATTCATGTCCATAGGAAATGAAATCGTTGGAGTCGTCTATTCCGGAGCTAATCTTTTTACTTCATACATTGGACTGAAAACAATCAATGAAGATTTGTTGGAAGATAAAGCGAATCTGGAAAACAGGATTCAGTATCTGGAATCTCAGATTTTTTTGTTGAGTGATTCTTTAATCGCCGCTCAAATCATTCGGCAGACGGAGCTTGATACCTCCTCTTATAAATTCTTGACGGCGAGAGTTACCAACAACAGCATCGTCAGGTCTGAAAATTATATTACTTTAAATAAAGGCCGTTCTTCCGGAGTTACTCCCGGTATG
>JAVBSK010000342.1:0-3596 GCA_031556755.1 Bacteroidales bacterium
ATCCCTTTCAATTTCAAAATATTATATTTCTGCATATAAAAAATTAGAATATATTATTTTATTTGATATTTGTTTTTTTGTTTGATTTATATACAACTCAAGCCTTATCGCTTAAATAGAAACCTGGAATTATAAAAGTGAAAGAAAAGGATCTAATTGAATTTAGATTGTCACGAAGAGTCGTATTTCAGGGACAAAGATAAAAAACATTTTTTTATTTGTGCAATTCATCAGTCTAAAATATGCTAATTGTACATATATTTTTGGTTTTATCATTGATTTTATACCTGTCATCGGTTCGTTCTCCCAAGATCCAGATGATATCGTTTCCACTGCACAGTAACCAAACCGATTCTTTTTCGGGGATACTTATTTTTTTATCATTGAAATAATCGCTTATTTTTTTGAATCCTTTCATCCCGAACGGAATAAATTTATCTCCGGCTTTCCAATGTCTCAGATAAAGAGGAAACTCAAGGAGCTGAACGTCAAAATAGGCGATTTTTTTGTCTTTAATGAGTTTGAATTCCGGAGACATTTTCGAGTAATGGAGAGAGATCTTAAAAGGAGCAGTCAATAAGATGTCGTTTTTTTCAATCTTATAAATCTCTTTCCTTTCGGAATATTTGTTTTTGGAAACAATGAGTAGGTCACTCCGGTCTTTAATGAGTTTGAAAGACGGAGAATGGAATTCTTTCCCGGATTGCCCTGTAAGGCTTTCTTTGATTTCGCAGATAACTGTTGAGTTAAATCCGAACGGTTTTAGAATTTCAAATAATAAAGCTTGAGGCTCTGTAAATGTGAGTAGTTTGGAGATTGATATGCTATTTTTCTGAGAATTGAAGACATCTGCTTTGGCCGATTCGATATTTTTTTCGTAGATGGTTGTTACCTGTGATAGATTTTCCATAGTCCGGAGTATGGCCTCCTGAATAGCGGGATTGATGAGCTGTAATTCAGGTAAAATATTTAACCTGATTTTATTGCGGACATAGTCGTCTCTCAGGTTGGATCCGTCGGTTACATATCCGAGTTTTTCTTTTTCAGCAAAGGCAATGATATCTTTTTTGTTAACACAAAGCAAAGGTCTGACGATATCGCCGTTTTTTGCTTTGATTCCGGTAAGTCCATGTATTCCGGTTCCGCGTGTCAGGTTCAACAGGAAAGTTTCGATGCTGTCATCTTTGTGATGGGCGGTAGTGATGGCTTCAGCCTGTGATTCTGATTTTAATTTCCGGAACCAATCATATCTCAGTTCCCGGGCAGCCATTTCTATGGAAATTCCCTGTGTCGAAGCGTATTTCTGAGTTTCGAAATCAATTTTGCAGTAAGGAATCCGTAAGGAATGGGCAAATGATTCCGCAAAAACGGCATCTCTGTCCGATTCGTCATCTCTCAGGTGAAAGTTACAGTGAGCAGCTATACACTTAAAACCTGATTGATGTAATATGTACAGCAAAACGACAGAGTCAACACCTCCGCTCAAACCTACGATTACGTGTCCGTTCGGTGTTAACAATCTATTGTCTTGTATAAACTGCTGTACTTTGAGAAGCATGACTTTTCGTTTAATTGAAAAAAGTGAAAACCATCTAACCAGGTCAGATAAATTTCCACTTTTGACATTGTATCTTGTTCGATACTTATTCTATTCCTGCGAGTTGTGGGTCAATCATGATGCGTCCGCAGTGTTCGCAAACGATGATTTTTTTTCTGAGTTTGATATCCATTTGTCTTTGAGGCGGAATTTTATTGAAGCATCCTCCACAAGCATCCCGTTGGATATATACGACAGCTAAACCGTTTCGTGCACTTTTCCGAATGCGTTTGAACGCCACTAGTAGGCGGGGTTCTATCACGGTTTCGAGTTCCTTACTTTTTTCCCGGAGTTGTTCTTCCTGTATTTTTGTTTCAAAAACGATTTCATCCAATTCTTCTTTTTTCGAAGTCAAGTCTATCTTTCTTTCCTCCAAACGGACTTTACATCTTTGTATTTCTTCCTGCAATTGTTTATTTTCCACGGTGAATTCACGGATTCTTTTTTCCGCCAATTCGATTTCCAATCCCTGGAATTCAACTTCTTTGGTGAGACCATCGAATTCACGGTTGTTACGGACGTTTTCCAATTGGTCTTTGTAACGTCCTATTAAGTCGCCTGAATCTTTAATTTTGATTTTCTGTTGTGCGATGGCGCTTTCGATTTCTTTCGATTCGGATTGGAAATTTTGGATGCGCGTTTGTAAACCGGCAACTTCATCTTCCAGATCCTGCACTTCCAAAGGAAGTTCGCCGCGAAGTGTTTTAATTTTATCTATTTCTGACAATACGGCTTGAAGTTGGTATAATGCACCCAATTTCTCTTCCACAGACAGTTCTCTTTCAGTTGCTTTTTTTTCTTTAATCTCTTTTGCCATATCTTGATTATAAGTAATTTACAGGATTTGAATTCGTGTTCGAAAAATGAACGGCAAAGTTAGGGAATTTTTTTGTAATAATTTCAAAAAAGATTTCTTTTGTGCAATCCTCTGACTCATAATGTCCGATAGTTACGAGTAAGATACGATCTTCCACATCGTAAAAATCGTTGTATTTGGCTTCTCCGGTAATGAAAATATCAGCTCCGAAAGTGATGGCGTCCGGAATTAAAAACGCTCCACTTCCTCCGCAGATAGCGACCTCTTGTATTCCTTTCCCTCTTAAGTTCGAGTGATTCAATGATTTAAGTTGGAAAATTTCTTTAAGTCGATATAGAAATACTTGTTCATCTTCAGGATAAATCAATTCCCCGACAACGCCTGCTCCTGTTTGGTTCCAGATATTGGCCAAGGGATAAAAATCGAAAGCGGGCTCTTCATAAGGATGGCTTGCCAGCAAGGCGCGAAGTACTGCATTTTTCTTGAAAGAAGGCAGGATTGTTTCTATCCTGATTTCCGTTTCTGTATGTAATTCTCCTATATTCCCACAAAAAGGAGTCGAATTCTCTCCTGCACGGAAAGTTCCTTTTCCTTCTATATTGAAACTACAGAAATCATAAGCTCCTATCTGTCCGGCTCCTGCGTTAAAAATGGCTTTTCTTATAGCTTCAGCATGTTGTGATGGAGCAAAAGTAACTAGTTTGAGTAAAGAATCTTTCTTTGGACTTAATACTTTGATGTTTTGTAGTCCTATCTTTTTTGCAATCCGATAACTCACACCTTCGACAGCATTGTCCAGATTGGTATGTGCCGTATAAATAACAATATCTTCACGTATTGCAGTCACTACGCAGCGTTCTATGTAGGTTTTTCCCGTCAGACTTTTGAGAGGTTTGAATATCAGAGGGTGATGCGAAACGATCAGGTTACATTCCAATTCACGGGCTTCTTTTATCACTTCTTCGGTAACATCCAGGCAAAGTAAGACTCCGGTTGCTTGTTGATTTACATCTCCGATCTGCAATCCGGCATTATCAAACCCATCTTGTAATGCAAGAGGAGCATAGGTCTCAATTTCCTTGATAATTTCTTTGATTTTCATTTGATAATAATTTGTTATTAGGGGTCGTAAACCTGTTTTTTGTTTTGTATTCTACAAAAATAATCAAAAATATCAGTTTT
>JAVBSK010000297.1:0-3090 GCA_031556755.1 Bacteroidales bacterium
TGAATTGTTGGGTGTCCTGACCAAGCCGTTCGCTCTGATGGTGCGTTTGTTTGCTCATATGTTGGCCGGCCACATGATACTCTTGGTACTTACAGGTTTGATATTTATTATTGCAGTAATGGCAGGACCTCTTGTAGCATCCGGAGTTTCCATAGTCTCAATCATATTTTCCATATTCATGCTGTTGTTGGATGTATTGGTCTCATTTATTCAGGCTTATGTATTTACCATGTTGTCATCCATATTTATAGGAATGGGTAGGATTCAGCATCATTCTCATTGAATATAAGTATGTTAGGCGTAAAAATATAAAGTAAAAAATAATATAAATTTATCAAAAAATTAAAAGATTATGTTACTAAGCATTTTATTACAGGCCGCCGCCGGAGCAGGCTTGGCGAAATTAGGAGCAGGTATAGGAGCAGGTATTGCTGTGATTGGAGCCGGTTTAGGTATCGGAAAGATTGGAGGACAAGCGATGGACGCTATTGCTCGCCAACCCGAGTCTACTGGAGATATCCGTGCAAATATGATTGTAATTGCCGCTTTGATTGAAGGAGTTGCTCTTCTTGCTGTTATTGTTTGTGCATTAGCAATTTTCTTATAATCATCTATGGAACTGTTCACCCCCGATATCGGTTTGATGGTTTGGATGTTCCTTTCCTTTCTTATCGTCTTTTTTGTTTTAGCCAAATATGCATGGCCAGCCATTTTAAAAGGTGTTGAGGAAAGAAGCAAATTCATTGAGGACTCAATTCAGACTGCTAAAGAAGCCAATGCGCAATTGGCAGGTATAAAGGTTGAAGGAGAAAAAATCAAGGAACAAGCCCGTCATGAACAGATGTTGCTCTTGAAAGAGGGTGCGGATCTGCGGGAGAAACTGATCAATGAAGCTAAACTCCAGGCTGAAAAAGAAGCTCAAAAAGTGATGGATAACGCCAGGCTGCAGATTCAAAAAGAAAAAGAAGCAGCAGTCAGAGACATTCGTAAACAAGTGGCTGAATTGTCAATAGAAATAGCGGAAAAAATTATACGCAAGAATTTAGATAATAGATCCGCCCAACTGGAATTGATAGACAAAATGCTTGATGAAGTCACAAACAATTAAAGTTAAACTTTTGAAATGCAAGTTGTAAGATAATAGATATGGATTTGGGAATAATATCGACAAGATATGCAAAGGCATTATATGCTTATGCATCGGATATAAAAGAAGAGGATCGTTTGTATGAAGAAATGAAAACTTTAGCAAACAGTTTTGCTTCTTTCAAATCCTTGTTTAAAGTGATGGAGAATCCGACTATATCCCCTCAGGAGAAACAAAAATTATTGACTGTTGCAGGTGGAATATCGGTAAGCAAAGCATTTCAAAGTATGCTTCAGTTGATAGAGACCAACAAGAGAGAGACATATATTCTGTCTATTGCCCTGATGTACCAACAAATATATAGAAAACAGAAAGGGATCGTCATTGCCAAACTGATTACGACAGAATCTCTGTCGCAAAAAGAAGAGGAAAATGTCAGAAATCTGGTGTCGAAAAATACGGATGGCAAAAAAGTGGATCTGATTACACAGATAGATGCAGACCTGTTGGGAGGTTTTATTTTAAAAGTAGAATCTAAACAACTGGATGCAAGCATCAGAAGCCAATTGAATAAAATAAAAATGAAACTAATTGAAGATTAGGTATTTGGTGGCATTATTTCAAGTGTCTTTTCATACTTGTCATATACTTTCAATTCTCAATTCTCAATTCTCAATTCTTTAAGATTATGCCCGAAATTAAAGCAAGCGAAGTTTCAGAAATTCTGAAAATGCAGCTCGAAGGAATAAATACCCGGATCAAGTTTGAAGAAGTCGGTACTGTTTTGCAGGTAAGTGATGGCGTTGTCCGTATTTTCGGACTCACGAATGCTGAATCCGGAGAATTACTTGAATTTGACTCCGGAGTAATGGCCGTGGTTATGAACCTGGAAGAAGACAATGTTGGAGCTGTATTGTTAGGCCCGACGGAGTTAGTGGAAGAAGGGGACACGGTGAAGAGAACCGGACGTATTTCTTCCATCATGGCAGGGGACGGTTTGTTGGGACGCGTCATCAACCCTATAGGTCAACCGATCGACGGAAAAGGCGTCATTAGCGGGGAATTATTGGAAATGCCCTTGGAGAGGAAAGCTCCGGGAGTTATTTTCCGTCAACCGGTGAATGAACCTCTTCAAACAGGAATCAAATCAATCGACGCCATGATTCCGATCGGAAGAGGACAACGCGAGTTAATTATCGGTGACAGGCAAACCGGAAAAACGGCGATTGCTATTGATACAATTATCAATCAAAGAAGTAATTACTTGGAGGGAAATCCGGTATTTTGTATCTATGTGGCAATAGGACAAAAAGGTTCGACGGTGGCCAATATAGTCAATACGCTCAAAGAAAAAGGGGCTATGGACTATACGATTGTTATATCTGCTACTGCATCAGATCCTGCCGCCTTACAATTTTACGCTCCGTTTGCAGGAGCTGCTATCGGTGAATTTTTCAGGGACACAGGTCGTCATGCTTTGGTCGTATATGATGATTTATCCAAACAAGCGGTTTCTTACCGGGAAGTTTCTTTGATTTTACGTCGTCCTTCCGGACGTGAGGCGTATCCGGGAGATATTTTCTACCTACATTCCCGTTTGTTGGAAAGAGCTGCTAAAATAATTAATAATCAGGATGTTGCCCGTCAGATGAATGACTTGCCGGAGTGCCTGAAAGACAAAGTTAAAGGAGGAGGTTCTTTGACGGCTTTACCGATTATCGAAACACAAGCAGGTGACGTTTCCGCTTATATTCCCACCAATGTGATTTCGATTACCGATGGACAAATTTTCCTGGAAACAGGTTTGTTTAATGCAGGTATTCGTCCGGCAATTAATGTAGGTATTTCTGTATCCCGCGTAGGAGGAAATGCTCAGATTAAAGCCATGAAGAAAATCGCCGGGACTTTGAAAACAGACCAGGCTCAATATCGTGAGTTAGAAGCTTTCAGTAAATTTGGGGGTGATATGGACCAGGTAACCAAGATGATTCTCGACAAGGGAA
>JAVBSK010000011.1:0-2557 GCA_031556755.1 Bacteroidales bacterium
GTATCATAATAATAAAACGGGGTCTCTAATATTCTGAATTTATCAACAGGAAATTTTCCTTTCATCTTCTGTTTTGTTCAAATGAATCCCGGTAATCGGAGATTCTCTGTTATTGTTACAATTAAAATAACTCGTTACTAAGCATTTGTAATGCTTTTTGCTTGTCTTCCGATTTAATCAGGAAAGTCACATTGTAGTTACTTCCTCCGTAAGATATCATTCTGACAGGAATAGCTTTCAAAGCATTGACAATTTTCGCTTCAAATCCCAGGTTGTATTGATCCAGATCTCCTACAACACAAACAATGGTCATATTTCGATCAACAGTAACCGTTCCATATTTTTTCAGATCATCGACAATTTCCTGTAAGTGTTTATCCTTGTCAATCGTGACGGAGACTCCTACTTCCGAAGTCGTTATCATATCAATCGGTGTCTGATAACTTTCAAATATCTCGAATACTTTCCTCAGGAAACCGTGCGCCAGCAACATTCTGCCCGATTTTATTTTGATGGCCGATATACCGTCTTTTGCCGCGACCGCTTTGATTTTTCCTTTTTCCATCTGGTTGGATATCAAAGTACCCGGAGCATCGGGTTGCATCGTATTCAGCAATCTGACAGGTATATTATTCAATTTAGCGGGAAGAATACAGGTCGGATGCAAAATCTTAGCTCCGAAATAGGCCAGTTCGGCAGCTTCTTCGAATTGCAGATTGCGAACCGGAGAGGTATTTTCCACAAACCTCGGATCGTTATTATGCATTCCGTCTATGTCCGTCCATATCTGAATTTCTTCGGCGTTCACTGCCGCCCCGACAAGTGAAGCGCTGTAATCGCTCCCTCCCCTCAACAGGTTATCGATTTCCCCATAGGCATTCCTGCATATAAATCCCTGTGTCACATAAACCGTTGCATCCGGATTGACATCCAGTAACTTAAACAACTTATCCTTGATATATACGGGATCTGGTTCCGCATTTTTATCCGTCCTCATATATTCCAAAGCCGGGATGAGTACGGAATTTACGCCTTGTTCCTTCAGGCATAAATCAAACAAGGAGGAAGATATCAATTCTCCCTGTGCAGTAATCACTTTTTCCTCAAATAAAGTAAAAAGGTCTTTAGTATAGGAACGGATATAGTCAAAATGGGATTTCAACATTTCCGTCGCTTTATCTTTATATTCCTGTCCGGAATATAATTCATCAACATAAGCGATATATTTTCGCTCCAGTTGATTGATTATCTCGTTCGCTCCATCCGGATTTTTTTTATATAAATAATCGGAAATTTCAATCAGTGTATTGGTAGTTCCCGACAAAGCAGACAAAACAACAATACTCTTCTCTCTCGTGGCAACCAGGCGGGACACGTTTTTCATTCTTAGCGCAGAACCGATCGAAGTTCCTCCGAATTTCAGTACTTTCATTTTTTTATATTATGGATGTGAGAAAAAAAACATTTACAAAGCGACAAAAATACGCCTTTTTTACTTAGAAACCGATTAAAATTTCAAAAACAGTTGATTACATTTCGAAATCAGTCAACAGTCCGTTAGCGCATTTTTTTACTTTACCTGGAAACATCTGTACCAGGTGATAATTATGGGTAGACATGATAATCGCCGTACCTTCGGAGCAGATATCATGTAACAACTGGAGAATTTTCTTTCATGTTTCAGGATCCAGATTACCGGTAGGCTCATCCGCCAGGATGATTTCCGGAGAATTCAGCAAAGCGCGGGCAATCACAATCCGTTGCTGTTCACCACCGGACAGTTCATGGGGCATTTTATATCCTTTGTTCTGCATTCCGACTTGCGACAGCACATTGGCTATCCGGTCATGGATTTCCACTTTATTTTTCCATCCGGTCGCTTTCAGTACGAATTTGAGGTTTTCCTCCACCGAACGGTCTATCAACAATTGAAAGTCCTGAAAAACAATACCTAGTTTTCTTCTCAGTTGAGGTATTTGTTTTCTTTTGATTTTATTCAAATCATAATCAAAAACATGAGCTTCCCCTTTATTGATGTCCGTATCACAATAAATAGTTTTCAGTATGCTGCTTTTCCCCGAACCGACAGCTCCGATGATGTACAGGAACTCTCCTTTATTCAGTTCCATATTCACATTGCGAAGGACGACATTTTCTTCCCTGTGAATTTCTACGTCTTTGTAACTGATTAATGTATCCATATTTCAATATTTTCAATACCTTAAGAAACTGCTTAAACTTCCATTCAATCGCCAGACAGCCAAAATAATCACTTGTGTCTTGTTTTCAATTCCTTGGCGAGATCTTCCAGGCGATATCCCTTATAAGTCAGTAAGACAATCAGGTGATAGAGCAGATCCGATGCTTCATACAGGAGGCGTTCGTCATTTCCATTCATCGCTTCAATGACTGTTTCCACGGCTTCTTCTCCCACTTTCTGAGCCATACGTCCGATTCCTTTATTGAAAAGCGAAGTTGTATAAGAACCTTCAGGCATTTCCTGCCTGCGACGTTCTATAAAATTCTGTAAATATTTCAGGAACATAATATCTTCCTG
>JAVBSK010000256.1:0-3682 GCA_031556755.1 Bacteroidales bacterium
CTCCAATATCATTGAAAATCAGTCTTATACATTCACCGTCTCCGGACAGCCTCTGACCGAAATTATTGATATTATGTCAAGTATCAACTCTTTCGATCATCATTTTACGAGCGAAGATGAATTAATATTAAAACAAAAAAAATAAGACAGCCTATGTAACAGGACAAAAACTAATGAAGTAACAAAAAAAGTATGATTGTTTCACTGCAGTTATACACCAGAAAAACATGATTTTTATATTCAGTTAATTTAAAAAAATTCACAAAATTATGAATTTGAAAAGAAAATTTACCCTTTTTTTGTACCTTGTATTTACCCTGAATGTAATAGCACAACAAGCCAAAGAAAACACAAGTACAATCACAGTTTCATTTCAGGACAAGCCTTTATCTGAGGCGATTAAGCGGATTGAAGAATCCAGCAAATACACATTCTTCTATGATGCTTCTAAAGTAGATGTAAAACAAAAAGTAAGTCTTAATGTAAAAGATGCAACTGTACAGAACGCGATCAAACAGATGCTTTCTAAAACGAATGTCAGGTTTGAAGTATCAAATTCACAAATAGTACTTTATCCTAACAAGCAAGAGGATTCCAAAAAAGAATCCGCACTGAAAACAATATCCGGAAAAGTAATTGAAGAATCTGGCGAAACTCTTATCGGAGTATTAGTTTCCGTCAAAGGAAAATCAACAGGAACCGTTACCGATTTTGAAGGAAACTTTTCACTGGAAGTAAAACCTACCGATGCCATTTTATTTTCTTACATCGGATATAATACGAAAGAATATCCCGCATCTGTCTTGGGACAGGGTTCGATGATAAACATGGATATATCTTCCCAACAAATGAAAGAAGTTGTTGTCGTGGGTTACGGCACCCAAAAAAGAGCTTCCGTTGTAGGCGCAATAAATTCAATTGAACCAGGCAAATTGAGTGTTTCAACCACCCGTTCCCTAAGTAATGATTTGGCAGGAAACGTTGGAGGTATCATTGGTGTACAACGTTCCGGAGAACCAGGCTATGACAACTCCGAATTTTGGATTCGCGGAATCAGCACATTCAAGGGAGTCGGTAAAACTCCTTTGGTACTCGTTGATGGGATCGAACGTTCTTTGAACGATATAGATATCGCAGAAATAGAATCATTCTCCGTGTTGAAAGACGCTTCGGCAACTGCGGTGTATGGCGTTCGCAGCGCCAATGGCGTTATCTTGATAACTACTAAAAAAGGGAAATCGGGAAAAACCAATATATCGGTGAATGTGGAACATTCTATTACCAAACCGTCACAACTTCCCGAATTCATGAACTCTGCTAATTATCTGACACTGTTAAACAATATTCATTATCAAAATATGAAATATGGAAATGACGGATATACACCTGTTCCTGATGAAGTCATCAAACTTTACAGAACTCAATATGACTGGGAATTGTATCCGGATATAGACTGGATAGACGCCATCACAAATAATACGGCTAATAATACACGCGCTTCTTTTGATTTGAGCGGAGGTTCAGAAAGATTACGTTATTCGTTTGTCGGAGCTTATTATCATGAAACAGGAATAACAACCAATGATTCTTCCAAAGACTGGGATTCTTCTATCGACCTGAACCGGTTTAACTTGCGCTCTAATGTGGATGTGAATGTAACTCCTACCACTCTGTTGACATTTAACCTTGGAGGATATTTACAGCGCCGGAATGCGCCTACGAAGGGTATAGATGCCGTATTTGACCAGGCATTTACCACACCTCCTCATATTATTCCAATTCAGTATGCCGATTGAAAAATCCCCAAGCCGGATAACATTGAGAATCCTTGGGCTTTTTTGACTCAAACCGGATTTCAACGGAACAATAAAAGTAATTTTGAATCCCTTTTTGTAGCAGAACAGGATTTGAAAGCCATATTGAAAGGATTAAAAATCAAAGGAATATTTTCTTACGATTATTATTCTGAAAATGCAGTAAAAAGGGAAGGAAATCCAGCTTATTATTTACCAGCTTCCGGCAGGGATTTTGAAACCGGAGAATTACAATTTTTAACTCAACCCTCTGACGGCTCCAAAAATTTAGGCCATGAAACTACTGCGCAATATGGGAATAACAGTATTTATTTAGAGGCTAACTTATCGTATGACCAAACATTCAATTCTAAACATTATATCAATGCCTTGTTCCTTTATAATCAACGAGACTATGACAACGCCAACAAGGAAGGAGTACCTTATCGTCACCAAGGTATTGCAGGAAGAGCGGCTTATACTTATTCAGGAAAATATATAGCGGAATTTAACTTCGGATACAACGGTTCGGAAAACTTCGCTCCGGGCAAACGATATGGATTTTTCCCGGCTGTTGCTGTAGGTTGGATTGTTTCGGAAGAAGCATTTATGTCCTCCGTGAGCAATATTTTTAATAAAATCAAATTCAGAGGTTCTTATGGTTTAACCGGAAATGATCAATTAGATGGAAGACGTTTTGCCTATATTACCACCATAAATTCCACAGATGGTATCCAATTCGGAAATTCTGCCGGATACTATGGCATCGGCGGACTGAGAGAAGGTGAAGTGGGAGTTCCGAATTTAACGTGGGAAACTGTAAAGAAAGCCAATATCGGAATAGAATTGGGATTATGGAAGATGATTGATTTGCAGTTGGATTTTTTCCATGAAAGAAGAGAAGATATTTTCATGCAAAGAGCGCAATACCCTAATTCGGCAGGGTTCCCTACTTTACCATGGGCTAATTTTGGAGTGGTAACCAATAAAGGTTTTGATGTATCCATTGATATCAACAAACAAATTACCAAAGACTGGTTTGTGTCGGTAAGAGGTAGCGCCACTTATGCAAGAAACAAAATTATAGAACAAGATGAAGATAAGGCAAAAATAGGAACATATCGTTCCGGTACCGGTAAACCTGTAGGACAAATTTTCGGATTTATTGCTGATGGTTTATTTACGGAGGACGATTTTATTGATGTGAATACGGGTGAACTAAAACCAGAAATACCGAAACATAAATTTTCTGATCGAGTATATCCCGGCGATATCAAATATAAAGATATGGACGGAGACGAAGAAATCACATTGAAAGACCATACAGCAATAGGGGGAACGGAGAATCCCGAATTAGTGTACGGATTCGGATTAAATACCAGTTTCAAAGGTTTTGATTTCGGATTTTTTATGCAGGGAAATGGGCGCACTTACAGAATGATAGGCAAGGAGAATACTTTTTTGCCGGGATCAACAAGCGGGACAAGAGGAAATATTTTTACAAATGCAACCGATGCTTGGACTGAAGAAAATCCCCGAACCGATGCTTTTTATCCTCGTCTGCACATGGGATATAATGCTAATAACGCACAACAATCTACCTGGTGGTTGAAAGATATGAGTATGTTACGCCTACAAAAGATTGAATTGGGATATTCTTTCCCTAAAAATTGGATAAAATCTGTTGGAATGGAATATGGAAGAGTATTTGTGAGGGGAACTAATTTTCTTCATTTTTCTAAATTCAAATTATGGGATCCTGAATTGAGTACTGACGATGGATTGAAATATCCGATCATGGAAACATTTTCAGTGGGAATTCAGGCAAAATTCTAATTTTAATTAAATAATAATGAAATTTATGAAAAAGAATATATTAAAATATATCA
>JAVBSK010000395.1:0-4069 GCA_031556755.1 Bacteroidales bacterium
CCGGAGTTACCCTGGTTGAGATGTCAGATATCAACTCTCCTATTCTGAGAAAATTATCCGAAACAGCTCCCGGCACATTCCAACATTCTTTACAAGTGTCCATTTTAGGTTCCGCCGCTGCCGACAAGATAGGAGCAAATCCTCTGTTAGTCCGAACCGGGGCTTTATTTCACGATATCGGCAAAATAGAAAATCCGGCTTATTTCACTGAAAATCAAATTGGAGACAACAATCCACACAAGTTTCTACCTTACGAAAAGAGTGCGGAAATCATTATACAACACATTCCAAACGGAGTAAAAATAGCTAAGAAGCATGACCTTCCGGAAATGTTGATCGACTTCATCCGTACTCATCACGGAACAGGAATAACCAAGTACTTTTATAATTCTTACAAAAATGAGTTTCCTGATATTCCTATGGATATGTCCAAATTCACTTATCAGGGACCCAATCCTCAAACCAAAGAACAAGCAATCTTAATGATGGCGGACTCTGTGGAAGCTGCATCCCGTAGTTTGACAGATTATACGGAAAGCTCTATTACCGAATTGGTGGACAGAATCATCAATTCTCAGATCAGAGATGGTTTATTGAATGATTCTCCTCTGACTTTCAAAAATATAGGCGAAATCAAAAGCGTTTTCATCGAAAAATTAATCAATATGTTTCACTCCCGAATTGCTTATCCCAAACTAAAAGAAGAAGACTGAATCTCCGGATATATTGAATTCTCCCTTGAGTTCAGTCATACAAATTTAAAATTTCCAGGGCGTTGTAGTTTTATTTACAACGCCCTTAAAAATATAGACTTACATCATCACCCGACAAACTTCAGCATGAGATGTTGTTTAACTTAGACCAATTAAACAATCGCAACATAAACTTCTTTCTCATCCTCCCTGATGTTGATCTTTTCTTCTCTGGCCAACCATCCAAGAGCGGCATACAAATCTTTCTCCGTTAACTTCGTCGTTTTTTTAACTTCTTTCAGATTAACCTCGCTTTTTCCAACTAATGCACTCCAAACAAGACCTGCATTACTTCCAATTTTTTCTTTCATTTCTGATTTCTTTGATTAAGTATTTAAGTAATTTTTGTTAAAAAATCTCGGCAAAGGTAATAATTTTTAGACAAAACAACAAAAAATATGTTTAATAACATACTTTTCAAGATTTTAAGCGTTTTAGTTTACAGATTAATTCCAGCAACAATTCTAAGAATAAACAAAATCCTAAAGTAAAAAGAAGGGATCTGAGCCCCCCCGTTTCTTGTATTCTATACGAAAAATAGAGAATCAGAATATACATGAAAACGAGTACCAATACAGCATGCCAGTGTTGCAACCCTAATGAGAGTAAACGATGGTGAATGTGACTTCTATCCGCTTTGAAAGGAGAACTCCTTTTCATCAATCGAACAATAAAAACATATATCATATCACATACAGGGAGTGAAACGATTCCCAACGCGATTGTCTGGGGCATTGAAATAGTAAAAAAAGCACTGTAAACAGTACCTAATTGTATCACGTGCAAAGAAAGACAGGCAAAAATTGTCCCCATAAACATCGATCCCCCGTTACCTATGAATATACGGGCAGGTTGCCAATTAAAGAACAGAAATCCAATCAACGCCCCAAATAAACTCATGCACAACAACGTCCATAACCACTCTCCCGCATCATAAAAAATCATAGCAAGCACAATACTACCGACCAAAGAAAGGGAAGTCAACAATCCGTCGATACCATCAATCATGTTATAGGCATTGATGCAAGCCACAATAAAGACAGAAGTCAACAAAAAACTACCCCAGTATGGCAATTCATCAATGTATAAAACACCATACATCCTTGAAATCCTGATATCCGTGATATAAATAATGAAAAATGCACACAAAAACTCGTAGAGAAATCTTCTCGAAAAAATAATCGGCTCCAGATCATCTTTCAATCCGATAAAAAACAATAAAATAGTTATGGAAAATAATTTATCCGGACGAAGTCCCGCTCCGTAATCACAAAAAGAAAAATAAGCAAACATGGTAGCGATAAAAACACAAACTCCACCCCAGTTCGGAATCTGTTTTTTATGTAATTTTCTTTCTTCCGATGGTTTATCACCCATCCCTAATCTATTGGAAAACCTGATCACTCGGGCTGTTGAAAAAATCGAAATTACCAAACTTGCAATAAAAGCCAATATTATTTTTTCATCGTGATACATGCTGTTGTTTTTTTAACTTGCATTCTTTAAGAATCAAAGCAGGAACTGTGCGTATTATTAGCATACAACGTCCAATCTGTTTTCGAGGTTCACTGAAAATCCGGTGCAACCACTCGATTTTACATTTAATCATCCATTTCGGCGCCCGTTTGTGACCCGGTAATCCCGAAAAAAATTTGAATGCTGCTCCTACTCCGATACAAACTCCACGATTCAAATATTGTTTTAAATGATACATAAATATTTCTTGTTTGGGCATACCCAAGGCAATCCAGATAATGTCCGGATTTTCTTCATTGATTTCATCTGCAATCGCTACGTAATCGAAATCTTCAACCGGACGGAACGGCAATGAAATAAATGGCATATCCAATACACGAGGATCTATTTTGGCAATATTTTCCCGAAGCGGCTTGAGTATCGCATTGGAAGAGCCAAGAAATATCATTTTATATTTTTTCTCATGTAATATATCCGAAAACAAACTGCTTCCAGCATATTGCATCCTGTCAATGCCATAAATCCATTTCAGGAAAACAGGCACCCAGCCGCTATCACAAGTAACGATATCAGCCTCTTCCAATACCATTTTCAAGAATTTGTAATCCTGAGATAAAGAAAGAGTAACTCCATCCGCAACACAAACATAACCTCTATCCCTTGACATAACCATTCTATCAATCGTATTCAATACGACAGCATGATCAAACTCGTAGGGTATACCAAAATATCTCTCCATCATTGCGTCTAGTATTGGTGCCAACAACCGCAAATGTACAAAAAAAAACTTACCTTTGCCGAAATTTTAGAAATGATTTTTTTACTCCAACATACAGACAATAAATCGAACGCCCGTGCCGGCTTGATTAAAACCGACCATGGAGAGATCGAAACGCCTATTTTCATGCCAGTAGGAACACAAGGCACCGTCAAGGCTGTTCATTTCTCTGAGCTGGAACAGGATATTCACGCTGAAATTATTTTAGGGAATACATACCATCTCTATCTTCGTCCGGGGATAGATGTATTGGAAAAAGCCGGAGGTTTACATAAATTCAACGGTTGGAACAAACCTATCCTCACCGATAGCGGAGGATTTCAGGTATTTTCCTTATCCGAAAACCGGAAATTAAACGAAGAAGGAGCCGAATTCCGTTCACACGTCGATGGATCTAAACACATGTTCACGCCGGAAAATGTCATAGATATTCAAAGGAGCATCGGCGCAGACATCATCATGGCTTTTGACGAATGTACTCCCGGAGATGCAGATTACAACTATGCAAAAAAATCCCTGGACATGACTGAACGCTGGTTGGATCGTTGTTTCAGGAGATTCAACGAAACAGAATGCAAGTACGGATACAAACAATGTCTTTTCCCGATTGTTCAAGGCTGTGTCTACCCGGAGTTAAGAATAAGAGCTGCTGAAAATATCGCGTCAAAAAACGCCGACGGCAATGCCATTGGAGGATTAGCAGTGGGAGAACCTACTGAAAAGATGTATGAAATGATCGAAATAGTGAATGCAATCCTGCCTCAGGATAAGCCCCGTTACCTGATGGGAGTCGGAACTCCCGCTAACCTGTTGGAGGCTATTGAAAGAGGTGTGGACATGTTCGATTGCATTATGCCGACCAGAAACGGACGTAACGGACAACTTTTCACAAGAGATGGAATTATGAATATGAGGAATCAAAAATGGGAATACGACTTTTCTCCCATAGAAGAAGATGGCGCTTCTGCCGTTGACTCACTGTATTCCAAAGCATATCTCCGTCACTTGTTCAAGGTTGACGAAATATTAGCCTTGCAGATCGCGTCCATCCATAATCTTGCGT